>NZ_KV821474.1:0-8686 GCF_001815675.1 Neisseria sp. HMSC065D04 | reverse complement strand
CAACGCTGTACTGGTTTAAAGTTAATCCACTATACCGCTGCCGAAGGTTTTCCTGCGGCAAAAATGTCAAACAAAGGATTTTTCACATGTCTCAATACGATGTAGTAGTCATCGGCGCAGGCCCCGGCGGATATGTTGCCGCCATCCGCGCCGCCCAACTGGGTTTTAAAACCGCCTGTGTCGATGCAGGCGTCAACAAAGTAGGCGATGCGCCCGCGCTGGGCGGTACCTGCCTGAACGTCGGCTGCATTCCTTCCAAAGCCCTGTTGCAATCCAGCGAACATTTCCATGCCGCGCAGCATGATTTTGCCGAACACGGCATCAGCGTCGGCGACATCAAATTCGACGCGGCGAAAATGATTGCACGCAAAGACGCCATCGTAACCAAGCTCACCGGCGGCGTGAAATTTCTGTTCCAAAAAAATAAAGTAACCAGCCTGTTTGGTACGGCTTCATTTGCCGGCAAAAACGGTGATGCTTACCAAATCGAAGTCGATAACAAAGGCGAAAAAACCGTTATCGAAGCCAAACACGTTATCGTGGCGACCGGTTCCGTGCCGCGTCCGCTGCCGCAGGTTGCCATCGACAATGTAAACGTATTGGACAACGAAGGCGCATTGAACCTGACAGAAGTGCCCGCCAAACTGGGCGTCATCGGTTCTGGCGTGATTGGTTTGGAAATGGGTTCGGTGTGGAACCGCGTCGGTTCGCAAGTTACCATCCTCGAAGCCATGCCGACCTTCCTTGCCGCCGCCGACCAGCAAATCGCCAAAGAAGCCTTCAAATACTTCACCAAAGAGCAGGGCTTGAACATCGAGCTGGGCGTGAAAATCGGCGACATCAAATCTGAAGGCAAAGGTGTATCCGTTGTCTACCAAACTGCCGCAGGCGAAGCCAAAACCGAAGTTTTCGACAAGCTCATCGTCGCCATCGGCCGTATTCCGAATACTAAAGGTCTGAATGCCGAAGCCGTCGGCTTGGAAAAAGACGAGCGCGGCTTTATCAAAGTGGACGGCGAATGCCGCACCAACCTGCCTAATGTTTGGGCAATTGGCGACGTGGTTCGCGGCCCGATGCTGGCGCACAAAGCCAGCGACGAAGGCGTGGCGGTTGCTGAGCGCATCGCCGGTCAGAAACCGCATATCGACTTCAACAGCGTACCGTTCGTGATTTATACCGACCCCGAAATCGCCTGGGTCGGCAAAACCGAAGAGCAGCTCAAAGCCGAAGGCGTGGAATACAAAAAAGGCACTTCCGGCTTCGGCGCAAACGGTCGCGCGTTGGCAATGGGCAAGGCAAAAGGTACGGTCAAAGTGTTGGCAGATGCCAAAACCGACCGCATCTTGGGCGTACACATGATCGGCCCGGTTGTCAGCGAATTGGTTACTGAAGGCGTCACTGCGCTCGAATTCTTCGCCAGCAGCGAAGATATCGCCCGCATCATCCATGCCCATCCGACCTTGTCCGAAGTGGTTCACGAAGCCGCACTGGCCGCCGACAAACGCGCTTTGCACGGCTGATAAGGTCAAGTAAAGCATAAAAGGTCGTCTGAAACTTTTTCAGACGACCTTTTCGGAAAGATGAATGTTTGGAAGCAATGTTCCGATAGGTATGGAGAGAAAATAGGGCGTATCAGTTGCCATTGTTCTCTTGTCGGAATGACGATTTAAGCAGAATCTACTATATAATCGGCGACACATTCACAGACAGCATTTGATTATGAATAAAGAAGTAATCGGTATCTTGTTCATACCGATGGGCATCATCAGCATGTGTATGGCCGCGTTGTGGCAGATGTATGTGATGATGACCGAAACTTATACGCTCAACCGTTTCAAAGACAAAGAATTGGTTTGGCGCGTGGCATTGTTATTTATCAGTTTCAGCCTTGCCGTTTACCTGCTCTGCCCGAATTCGCGTAAAAAAGGCATCGTCTTTTTTATCCTCGGTGGCGGCGGCGCAATCATGTATCTGCTTGCGCGGATGTGGTTGCCGTTCAGCAAGTGAAACGACGATTTTCCGACCGCCGAAAGGTCGTCTGAAACGCACGGGGTTGCCATTCAGAGGCAGTCTCAGGGCATTCCACTAATCTAAAGGAGAAATCCATGAATCTACACGAGTATCAGGCTAAAGAACTGCTGGCAGGCTACGGCTTGCCCGTGCAAGGCGGTATTTTGGCGCACAACGGCGAAGAAGCCGCAGCCGCTTACGACAAACTGGGTGGCAAATTTGCCGTCGTCAAAGCGCAAGTCCACGCAGGCGGACGCGGTAAAGCGGGCGGCGTAAAAGTCGTCAAAAGCCGTGAAGAAGCCAAAGAAGTGGCAGAAAGCCTGATTGGCACCAATCTGGTTACTTATCAAACCGATGCCAACGGTCAGCCGGTCAACAGCGTTTTGGTTTGCGAAGACATGTATCCGGTGCAAACCGAGCTGTATTTGGGCGCGGTGGTTGACCGTTCTACCCGTCGCATCACATTCATGGCTTCGACTGAAGGCGGCGTAGAAATTGAAAAAGTTGCCGCCGAAACCCCTGAAAAAATCTTCAAAGTAACCGTTGACCCGCTGGTCGGCCTGCAACCTTGCCAAGCGCGTGAAGTGGCGTTCCAACTGGGCTTGAAAGACAAACAAATCAACGAGTTCGTCAAACTGATGACCGGCGCGTACAAAGCGTTTGTCGAAAACGACTTCGCTCTGTTTGAAGTGAACCCGCTGGCAGTCCGCGAAAACGGCGCGCTAGCCTGCGTGGACGGCAAAATCGGTATCGACAGCAACGCGCTCTACCGCCTGCCGAAAATCGCCGAATTGCGCGACAAATCCCAAGAAAACGAACGCGAGCTGAAAGCCTCCGAATTTGATCTGAACTACGTTGCGCTGGAAGGCAACATCGGCTGCATGGTGAACGGCGCAGGTTTGGCGATGGCAACCATGGACATCATCAAACTCAAAGGCGGCCAACCTGCCAACTTCCTCGACGTAGGCGGCGGCGCGACTAAAGAGCGCGTGGTTGAAGCGTTCAAACTGATTCTCGAAGACAAATCCGTCAAAGGCGTATTGATCAACATCTTCGGCGGTATCGTCCGTTGCGACATGATTGCGGAAGCCATCGTGGCAGCCGTTAAAGAAATCAACGTTGACGTGCCTGTCGTTGTCCGTCTGGAAGGCAATAACGCCGAACTCGGCGCGAAAATCCTGAACGAATCAGGTCTGAAACTGACTTCCGCCGACGGCCTGAATGACGCAGCCGAAAAAATTGTCGCAGCCGTAAACGCCTAAGGAGAAAAGAATGAGCGTATTGATTAATAAAGACACCAAAGTATTGGTTCAAGGTTTCACCGGTAAAAACGGTACTTTCCACTCCGAACAAGCTCTGGCTTACGGCACTAAAGTTGTCGGCGGCGTGACTCCGGGCAAAGGCGGTCAAACCCACCTGAACCTGCCCGTGTTCAACACCATGAAAGAAGCGGTTAAAGAAACCGGCGCGGACGCATCCGTAATTTACGTTCCCGCTCCGTTTGTATTGGACTCTATCGTTGAAGCGGTTGATTCCGGCGTAGGCTTGGTCGTTGTGATTACCGAAGGCGTGCCGACTCTGGACATGCTCAAAGCCAAACGCTATTTGGAAACCAACGGCAACGGTACCTGCTTGGTCGGCCCTAACTGCCCGGGCGTGATTACTCCGGGCGAGTGCAAAATCGGCATTATGCCGGGCCACATCCACACTCCCGGCCGCATCGGCATCATTTCTCGTTCCGGTACATTGACTTACGAAGCCGTGGCACAAACCACCAAACTGGGCTTGGGTCAATCAACCTGTATCGGTATCGGCGGCGACCCGATTCCGGGCATGAACCAAATCGACGCGTTGAAACTCTTCCAAGAAGACCCCGATACCGACGCCATCATCATGATCGGTGAAATCGGAGGTACTGCGGAAGAAGAAGCAGCCGAATACATCCAATCCAACGTAACCAAACCCGTTGTCGGCTACATCGCAGGTGTGACCGCTCCTAAAGGCAAACGCATGGGCCACGCCGGTGCGATTATCTCCGGCGGCAAGGGTACTGCGGAAGAAAAATTCGCCGCTTTCGAAAAAGCCGGCATCGCCTACACCCGCAGCCCTGCCGAATTGGGCAGTACCATGCTGGAAGTGTTGAAAGCAAAAGGCTTGGCGTAATAACGCTTAGTCGTTTTGACTGAAAAACCGAAAGGTCGTCTGAAAACTTGGAAACAGGTTTTCAGACGACCTTTTTACTTGGTTTGCCATAATCTGCAAATTTCGTTAGGTGTTTGTTTCCAGCGTTATAGTGGATTATAGTGGTTTAAAGTTAATCCACTATATCGTACAGATTGTCGCATAAGCTACATAAATTGTCGGATATTCTATACTTTGCAGTGTTATCTTTAATTTTTATTAAATATATAATCATTCTCAAAAACAAATCAATCATATCAACATCTTCCTATCTTACTTTTTCAGACGACCTTACTCATATCTGAATTCATTTCCCATTAAGGAGCAGTTATGAACAGCCTGTGGCAGCCTAACTGTTTGAGTATCGTCATCGCTTTTGCATTTTCATCCGCATATGCTCAAACTGTACCCGATAAAGTCAATCTGAACGAAATTACCGTAAAGGGGGCAAGAAATACACCCGCCCAGAGTAATGGCAACTACACCATCAAAGGCAGCACCTCGGCCACCAAGCTTGACTTGAAACTCAAAGAAACCCCGCAAAGTGTAACCGTTTTCACCCAGCAGCAGATGCAGGATCAGAATTTGCAGAACCTTGATCAGGTGCTGGAAGAAACGCCGGGTATTACCGTCTTGCAGGACTCCGTTACCGGCATGGGCGAAGCACAGTATTATTCGCGCGGCTTCCCCGTTGATAATTACCAGCTTGACGGTGTGCTGGCCAATAAATACCTGCTCGGCGGGCCGCGCTTTATTGCCGCACAGGACAGCTATCTTTACGACAGGGTGGAAATCATCCGTGGTTCGAACGGGCTGAGCACCGGAGTGGGTGATCCGGCGGCAAGCGTCAATTTTGTGCGCAAACGCCCAATGGCGAAAAGCTCGGGGGAATTGAACCTGAAATACGGTTCTTGGAACAACAAACGTGTCGAATTCGATTACGGCGGTGCGTTGAACAAATCCCAAACCCTGCGCGGCCGCGTCGTCGGAACATGGGAGGACGGCGACAGCTTTATGGACAGAATCAAACGCAAATCCCATGCCTTCTACACTGTATTCGATTGGACGCCAACTGACAAAGACAGCTTTACGTTTGGCTTCAGCCGTCAGCACCGTAACATCACCGGTGCGCCGACTAAGGGGTTGATGCGTTATTCGAAAGTTACCCAGGATTATGATTTCGAATTGGGGGATTCCCCGACGCATTGGATAGATGCCCGCGACGTTCCGCCGAGCTTCAACAACGGGGCGGAATGGGCGTTTAACAAAGCCAACAGCGACAATATGTTTGCCGAATACAAACATCATTTCAACGACCATATCAAGCTGCAAACTGCCTATACCCGCAGCCGCACCAAAAGCGATCTGCGTTACGGCGATATGGGGGTAAACGGCTACGCGCCGCAATTTAACGCAGCAACTTATGATTTCGGCCGCGAACGCGACAAATACGACGACAAGGCGTTCGATATCCATCTGGACAGCCGTTTTAAACTTTTTGACCAGGATCAGCAGTTTATTGTCGGTTTTAGCGGCATCCGCCATACCCAGACGAGGGACGATTATAATTTCAGCAGTAGCGGCGAATTGAATGTCGATGATGCCAAACCGACAGGTATTGCGGCCATGACGGGAGAACCGATAGACCGTAATTTCTATTTATGGCAGGCGATTCCGCTTGATTACTGGAATAATGGCAGCTATCCCATGCTGGGGTACAACCGGGCTTGGGAGAAAAAATTGGGACCGGACGGGTTGATTTCCCGCGATCATTTGGCTTCGGAGCAATATGGTCCCTATTTTGCCCTGAAACTCAAGCCGGCCAGGTGGCTGACGGCGGTGGTAGGTGGGCGTTGGCTGACATGGCGGAACAAAGGGGGCGGGAAATGGTCGTTTTACAAAAACAAAAACAACGTGATAACAGACGATACGGTTGAAATGCCCGACGAAGGGTACGCCCCCGATTACAATAAAAGCAGTATGTATCACGATACGGTGCGCAAATTCGTCCCGTACGGCGGCGTGATTGTAGAACTGACGCCGACCATCAATGCCTACGCCAGCTATACCGGCATCCTGAAAACCAACAACGTCTTAAGGAACAGGCCGGCCTATGGCGAAGGCGGCGGATGGCTGCCGCCGATTACCGGCAATTCCAAAGAAGTCGGCATTAAAGGCGGCTTGTGGAACGACAGGCTGAATTTTGCCTTGTCTTACTTCACCATGACCCAGAAAAATTACCCCACGCTCGAACCTACAGGCTCACGTTGCTACGAATGGAAATACGGAGGGGAAAACGGCAACGAACCGTGGTGCTTCCAAGGCGATTGGGAATACGGCACAGGCAAGGGCTATACCAGCAGGGGTTTCGACATCAACCTTGCCGGACAGATTACCCCGAAATGGCGGATGCAGGCAGGCTTTGTCAAACTGAAGATAGACAAACCTTACGACGCGCCCAACTCGTCCAACGACTTGGGGGACGACATGAATCTGGAGTACGGCGGCACCTATACCGCGCCGGATAAAACCTTCAAATTCTTCACCAGCTACGACTTTACGCCCAAGCTGACGATGGGGGTGGGGATGCGCTGGGTCAGTGGTACCAAGCCCAAACCTTGGGGGCATGGTCTTTCCAACGGGCAATATTACGTTTCCGACAAACCCAAAGCGCTGTGGCAGCCTTCCTATTCGATATGGAACGTCATGGCGCGCTATAAAATCAACAAACACGCCGCACTGGCGGTCAACGTCGGCAACCTGACCAACAAACGCTATTACACCAACTCCCGCAGCAATTTTTACGGCAAGCCGCGTAACGCCTCCGTTGCCTTGAAAATAAAGTGGTAGGCTGTTTGGACGGAGCCCTTCCGCTAAGAAGCAGTTTACATGACGGAAAAGTTTTAAAGGTGCCCAAAGGTCGTCTGAAAGTTTTCAGACGACCTTTTTATCTTCCGCGTTAATCTTTACATGTTTTCAAACCACCTTTAGCCGAATTGACTTGCGAAGAAGTGTAAAGGGGTTATAATCAATTAACAGATGAATAATCTGTTATTTCACCCATATGGACATCAAGGAGAAGGTAATGAAAAAGCATGATTTTGAATCCCGCAAAGAAGCTTTGTTGAAAGACATCCAAGACGTGATGAGCGATGTTGAAGAGCTGTACAGCAAAGGCGTGGAAGTCGGCTCAGAAGAGGGTAAAAAAGCCAAAGCCAAATTGCGGGAGAAACTTGAAGCTGCTAAGGATCGTTTGCATGACTTCCAAGAAGAAGCCGGCGACCGAATCAGATACCACGCTGACCGCGCGCGTGAAAAATACGACGAATTTGAAGAAGAGGCAGAAGAGCGTTTCAGAGAAGGCAAAAAACGTTTGGCAGAGTTTAGCGATGAAGCAAGCGACCGTATCAAACGCGGCGCACGCCAAGCTGATGCAGCCGTACACGACAAACCTTATTACGCGATGGGCTTTGCCGCACTGGCGGGCTTGGTGGTTGGCGTATTGCTGAACCGCCGCTAATCGGTAAAACATGAATGCCGTCCGGACATGATTTTCCGAAATCTTGTTCCGGCGGCGTTTCCTTATGTGGGTCAGTACATTTCAGACGACCCCAAACCCTTCAGATTGTCCGTTTTGGAACAATCAGGGAAATCGGAATATGGGCATCAGACAAAATATCGAACATACAAAAACGCTGCTGAATCAAGGTATTGATTTGCTTTTGCTGCGGATGCAGATTTTGAATCTGGATTTGGCGGAGCAGGCGGAAAACGTGTTCCGCATCATCATATGGTTAGTCGTATCGGGCATCTTGCTGCTGATTGCATTCATCAGTCTGCTTTTCGGACTAAACCGCGTGTTGTCGGATACCGCGGCGATATGGGTATTCTTCGGGATTACCATCGTCAGCCTAATCGTCATTGCGGTCTTGTTCGGAAAAGTCGCAAAAGACTGGCGCAGCCAAAACAACCAAATCGCCGCAACCTTGCAGGACATTAAGGCAGACATTGCCTGCCTGCGCGGACAAGAAATGCAGGAAGGAGAGGACGATGAATAAAACGGAACGCGATGAAGCACGCGAACTGCTGCAACTGGAAGCCAAGTTGGTTCGCCTGAGAATCGAGGCATCGCATATGAAACAGCAAAAATGGAAAGAACAGGACGATCGCAAGTCAGATAAACTGATGACGCTGCTGGACTTGGGTAGCGAACTGAACCGCACACGCCTCCTGTATAAAACGGCAGGACTCGCCATCCCCCGAAAATTCCGCTTAGGGGCGTTGTTGGCAGCGTTTGCGTTGAAGGCTGCGATGAAGTAGATGGGATTAGAAAAAAGGTCGTCTGAAAGTTGGGTTTCAGACGACCTTTTTGTATTTTTGGAATGCGTGGGCGAAGCCTACGCTACGGGTTGTAGTTTTGGTCGGAGAATGGAGGTATAGAGGCTTTTGTTTGCATTCGTTATATAGTCAATTAAAAACAAAATGGTACAATACT
>NZ_KV821473.1:79297-82270 GCF_001815675.1 Neisseria sp. HMSC065D04 | reverse complement strand
CGCCGTACTGGTTTAAAGTTAATCCACTATACCTCTGCGTTGTCCCTGTATGCGGCGGTTTGTTCGGCATCACGTCATGCAACCATGAGCGACGCGCTTGGAAATGGAAAAAGCCGGAATCTGCGGGAAGCAGAATCCGGCTTGTCTAGGTCGTCTGAAAATGGCTGGGACATCCCCAAGGTTGGAAGGCGGTTCAACCCGGTTTCAGGTTTTCAGACGACCTTTTGTTCAGACAGTCAAACGATGGGTTTAATCGTCGTCGTAATCGTAGTAATCATCGTCCCAGTCGCGGTAGTGTTTGCGGTGGTGATGTTTATGTTTGTGTTTTTTGTAGTACGTATCGCGGTAGTACGGGTCGCCGTAGCCGTAACCGTCGTAGCCGTAGTAGCGGGATTCGCGGTAACGGCGGTCGCGCAAGGCGATATCGTTGTCTTTTTGATTCATTTTTTTATTGTGGTAGGCGTAGGCGTTGCCTGCCAAACCGCCCGCCACTGCGCCGATGATTGCGCTTTGTCCGTCGTTGCCCAATAGACCGCCCAAGGCTGCGCCTGCTGCTGCGCCGGCGAGGGTGGCTTTTTTCTGGTTTGCCGTGCCTCGCGCTTCCGCGTGGATGGCGGGGAGGCTGAGGCTGGCGGCGAGCAATACCGCCATAAGTGGTTTCATGGTCATTGTTTCTTCCTTTCGTGAAACACGGCAGATGCCGGAGTTATAGTGGATTAAAATAAAAATGAGACAAGGCGGCAACGCCCGCCGTGTACGGGTAGTACATAAGGGCGTTGGCAACGCCGTATCATTGCAATTTTAATCCACTATATTTTCATTATAATCAGCCCTTTGTTTACCTTCGCCCGCCTGTGGAAAATTAGCGTAAACAAATGTTGCTTTTGTTCGGTACGGTTACTCGGCTGATAGATGGAAAGCTTGGTCTGTCTTGGATTTGGCGGCGATAAAACGCCCCGAAGCCGCAATACGGTTTCGGGGCGTTTGGGTTTCAGACGACCTGTGCGGTGTCTGCAACACTTGTTGGAAAAAGCCTATTCTTCAGGCAGCCGCCATACGGAAAGGATGAATCCTCCCCAAATGACGACGAGTGCGATAATCATCATGATGATGGCTGAGGTACTCATTCTTTATCTCCTTGTTCATGTTCGTGTTCGTCTTTGACGTTGAAGTTTTGACCATGTTTCCAAGGCAGAAGCGACAGTACCACGGAGATGACAATCAGACCGATCGACATGCCCCAGCCGAAGATATTGAGGAAATCGCTGGGATATTTCGAGTAGTTTTCTTTAAGCAGGCCGATTGTGTCTTGGTACAACATATAGCCGAGCATGGCAACGGTAAAGATGACGCTGGCAGTCCAAATCGCACCGACGCGGACGGAGGAGAGCGCGTTCAGGTGGTTGCGCAGTTCGGGCAGTTTGCGCAGGACGATGATGGCCAAAACATAGACGAAGCCGGCGGCGACGATGCCGTAGGTGTTGACGAATTTGTCCAAGACGTCCAAAACAGGCAGGCCGGTGGTCGTGCCGAAGAGCAGGGTGGAGATAATGCCCATCGGGATGCAGACAAGCAGGGTAGCGTTGACGCGGCCGATGTTCAATTTGTCCTGAATGGCGGCAACGATGACTTCGACGATGGAAATCATCGAAGTAATGCCTGCGAATACCAGCGAACCGAAGAACAATACGCCGATCAGTGCACCCATCGGAGCTTGGTTGATGATGGTCGGGAAGGCGATGAAAGCCAAACCGATGCCGCTGGAAGCAACTTGACTGACGGCTTGTCCATTGGCTTGTGCCATAAAGCCCAACGCGGCGAATACGCCGATGCCGGCGAGCAATTCAAAGCTGCTGTTGGCAAAGCCGACAACCAAGCCGGTACCGCCCAAGTCGGTTTTTTTCTTCAGGTAGGAAGAGTAAGTCACCATGATGCCGAAGCAGATGGAGAGCGAGAAGAAAATCTGACCGTATGCGGCAACCCAGACTCTAGGATCGGAAAGTTTCGACCAGTCGGGCGTAAACAGCGCGTCCAAGCCCTTAGCCGCGCCCGGCAGCGTCAGCGAGATGCCGACCATGATGATGAACATAATCAAAAGCAGCGGCATGAAAAACGACGATGCGCCTGCTACGCCTTTTTGTACGCCCAAAGCCATGATGATGCAGGTAAACAGCCATACGCCGATCAGCGGGCCGACGACTTTGCCGACAAAATCCAAGCCTAAGGCTTCAGGACCTGCCATGTTCAAAAAGTCTTTAAAGAAAAACGCCTGCGGATCTGCGCCCCATGCGGCGTTCAGCGAGTAATACGCATAGCTTGCCGACCAGCCGATGATGACTGCGTAGTAGATACAGATGATGATATTGGCCATGACGTTCCACCAGCCCACAGGCTCGAACCAGCGGCCGAGGCGGCGGAAAGCCAGCGGTGGCGAGCCGCGGTAGCGGTGGCCGATGGCGTAGTCGATCAGCAGCAGCGGGATGCCCGCAGTCAAGAGCGCGACCAGATAGGGTAGGAGGAACGCACCGCCTCCGTTTTCGAAGGCGATGTAGGGGAAGCGCCAAATGTTGCCCAGGCCGACGGCAGAGCCGATGGCGGCAACCATAAACGCGCGGCGGTTGCTAAACGTCGCGCGTTCGTTTGTTTTGGAATCAGACACGTTGATACCTCTTGCTTTGATGTGGTATGAAAACAGCCGCTTGGCGGCTTACGGTTATAGAAATGAGGTCTGACAGGGGTAATGTCGTCTGAAAAAACAGTCGGCTTGTGGCCTTTGTTTACAATCTACGGCTGTATCGTAAAAAAATTTAACAGGCTTGGCAAGTGGGGAAAACGGATTTTTAGCTGTATTTCAGGCAGTTTGAGGAAGATGAGGGAAGATGGGATTCAGGATGGGGGGGCGTTTTTTCAGACGACCTGCTTTTTCAAAGGGAGGTATTTATAGTGGATTAACTTTAAATCAGAACAAGGCGA
>NZ_KV821473.1:78662-79197 GCF_001815675.1 Neisseria sp. HMSC065D04 | reverse complement strand
TGAGCTAAGGCGAGGCAACGCCGTACCGGTTTAACGTTAATCCACTATATGTTCTTTGATGAGAAATGAGGTGTTTGCTCTCAACCATGTATTTTGCGTGAAAATATATTTTTTAATTTGTTTCGACTATAATGATATCGTTTTACATCTATATTGCGCGGAAAGTAATCTTTTTTATATTTCTTTATAAATCTTCTGATTTTCATCGAAAGGAATCTTCATGAAAAGATTTGGCAGCACTTTGTTTATCCTGGGTCTTTTAGCGTTCGGTTTGAATTATATGAATGCTGTGCCGAAAGTTTTAGCATGGATTTATAACTGGGGGGAAGATACTGCAATGTGGATTAAAGCAGGGATTACCGGTGGCGGCGCTCTGCTTTGGCTGTTGGGTCATTTTGCCGAAAAAGGCGGACAAGAAGCGTTGGAAGACGACGAGTAAATTTGAGCGTCAACGCTGCGGTTGTTGCGGATACGCACTGGCGCAGCGCTTCGAAAAAGAAAGATATAGTGGATTAACTTTAAACCAGTACGGCGT
>NZ_KV821473.1:57895-78562 GCF_001815675.1 Neisseria sp. HMSC065D04 | reverse complement strand
AAAGTTAATCCACTATAAAAGGTCGTCTGAAACAGGTTTTGGCTTAATTTGCCAAGCTTGTTTCAGACGACCTTTCGGTTTATCCGTTCACGCTGGATTCTGCGGTTTTATTTCTTCATCGCATCAGTCAAGGCTTTGACGTTGTAGCGGTACATGCCGATATAAGTATTGGCAGGTGCGCCGCCGAGTGCGTCGGAGTAGAGTTTGCCGCTGACGTTGACGCCGGTTTCTTTGGCGATGCGGTCAACCATGCGCGTGTCTTTGATGTTTTCAGTGAACACGGCTTTGATGCCTTCGCGTTTGATTTGGCGGATGATGGAAGCCACTTGTTTGGCGGACGGCTCGGCTTCGCTGCTCACGCCTTGTGGGGCGATGAACTCGATATTGTAGCGTTTGCCCATGTAGGAGAACGCGTCGTGTCCGGTCAGGACTTTGCGCTTGGCGGCGGGAACGGCGTTAAAGGCGGCTTGAGCGTCGCTGTGCAGTTTTTTCAGTTGCACTTGGTAGTTGCCCAAGCGTTGTTGGTAATAGGTTTTGCCTTCGGGGTCTGCCTGAATCAGGGCGTTGGCGACGTTTTGGGCGTAGGTTGTCATCAAGACGGGGTCGTTCCAGACGTGCGGGTCAAATTCGCCGTGGTCGTGGTGGTGGCCTTCGTGGTCGTGATGATGTTCGCCTTCTTCGGCTTTAAGCGCCTGTATACCTTTGGCTGCTTCGGCGAAGGGGACTTTGCTTTGTTTGACGGCACGCTGCACGTCAGCCGCTTCCAAGCCCAAGCCGTTGAGCAGGACTAATTTTGCACCGCGGATTTTTTTGATGTCGCCGCTGGTCATGTGATAGGCGTGGGTGTCTTGGTTGGCACCGACCAAATTTTGTACGGCAACACGGTCGCCGCCGATTTGTTTGGTAACGTCGCCCAAAATGCTGAAGCTGGTAACGACGTTCATCGGGGCTGCATAAATTGCACCGGACATTAATGCAGCGATGACGCCGAGTTTCCAATGTTTCATGTTTTCTCTCTCCAGATTGATATAACGTAACATTTTTATTTTAAAACAGTGGGACGGAATCTTCAAGCAGCCTCCGCTTAAGAACGCGCTTTATGCCTTGAAAACGGGGGATTTTGGGAGGAGGGCAGGGGTTTGTTAATTTATTATGAAATTAGGCATAGGATTATATTTATTGATTTTTAAGATAAAAGGGAGGGAATGGCGGGGATTTTTGTTGCGTGATGTAGCGGAATTTGGTTAGAGATTATCTTTTTCAAATAAATAAAATCAGAAAGATTCAGGTTTTCCCTTTTTTTAAGAGAGTAGGAAGCTAAGATTAAATATGTATATTTTAAATATAATTGAAATATAAATTTCCTTATATGGTATTTTGTAGAATAAAATAATTCGTTATCTTTTTGGTATAAAAATAAGCAGATATGATTGAACAAGATTTATTTGATAAAATGTTAATTACATCACACTACAAATTTGCTATAATGTGCGAATCAGTTAACCACCCTATACCCCAAAAGGAAAAACCATGGGCATTAAAGTCGCCATTAACGGATATGGCCGCATCGGCCGCCAAGTATTACGCGCCATCTACGATTACAACCTGCAAGACCAACTTGAAGTCGTCGCCGTCAACGCCAGCGGCAGCCTCGAAACCAACGCCCATCTGACCAAATTCGATACCGTCCACGGCCGCTTTAATGCTGACATTTCCCACGATGCGACCCACCTCATCATCAACGGCCGCAAAATCCCGTTCTTCTCCACCCGCAACCCTGCCGAACTGCCCTGGCGCGACTTGGGCGTGGACTTGGTGATGGAATGCACCGGCTCGTTCACCAGCAAATCCAAAGCCAATGTCCATCTTGAAAGCGGCGCGAAAAAAGTGCTGATTTCCGCACCGGGCGAGGCTGATGTTGACGCGACCATCGTCTACGGTGTGAACGACGACGTGATTACCGACGACATGACCGTCATCTCCAATGCTTCCTGCACCACCAACTGCCTCGCCCCCGTCGCCAAAGTATTGAGCGAAAACATCGGCATCGTCAAAGGCGCGATGACCACCATCCACGCCCTGACCAACGACCAAACCGTGACCGACGTGCGCCACAAAGACTTGCGCCGTGCCCGCAGCGGCGTGGAAAACATGATTCCGACCAAAACCGGCGCGGCGAAAGCCGTCGGTTTGGTCTTGCCCGAATTGAAAGGCAAACTCGACGGCCTTGCCATCCGCGTGCCGACCGTCAATGTTTCATTGGTGGACTTGAGCTTCCAAGCCGCGCGCGATACGAGTGTCGAAGAAATCAATGCGCTGATGAAGGCCGCCTCAGAAGAAGGTCGTCTGAAAGGCGTGTTGGGCTACAACACGCTGCCGCTGGTGTCTATGGACTTCAACCACACTACCCAAGCCAGCACCTTTGACGCAACGCTGACCAAAGTAACCGACGGCAACATGGTCAAAGTGTTCGCTTGGTACGACAACGAGTGGGGCTTCAGCTGCCAAATGCTGAACACCGCCCGCCGTATGTTCGGTTTGGAAGTGCGCCCGTTTGAATAAAACGGATGGTTTGATACGCTAAAAGGTCGTCTGAAAACTTGAATTGCCCGGCAAAATTTGGGCGCGTATAAGAGATTGTTCGGACGTTTTGAATAAAACCGGGTTCTGTATATTGCAGGACTCGGCTTTTTGAATTTCAAACTGCAACACTCATGGTTGCCGTCATACCTAAAAAGATGAAGCACACACATAGTTGCAGGCAGGGATAAAAAACTGCACCTTTGTGAAAGGTGCAGTTTACGGGTTTCAGACGACCGACTGATTGATTTTATCCTTAACGCTGCAAGCTTTTTGGGAAAGGTTTTTTCTGTGAGACGGGCGCAAACTCAAACACTTTCTTGCGTGCATTCCATTGTAGCGGACGGATACAATTTTGATATTGTGCGCGTACTTTACCGCGTGTGTCTTCGCCGCACAGCTCTCCTCCCACGCCTAAATAAAGTTTGTTGCCGATGATTTTTGTTCCAACTGCGCCATGAAGAAATGCCTGTTTGGCAGAACCATTCGGTTGACCTGCAAAAACAGTGACCGCCCAGCCGCCGGAGCCACCCAGATCAGGTGCGTTGGCGCAAGTGACCTTGCTCATGTCGTAGATAAAATCATGATAACCGTCGTTATTTAAATCGATAATATCCAAAGCCTGACCAACAGAGAATTTTCCCCCCATTTCACGGCAGGTTTGTTTATCTTCATTGATGGCTTCCTGTACTTTTTTAGGAATTGCTATGGGTGCGCGTTCGGCGGCAGCAAATTGCATGCTTGCCATGAATACTGCCGCTAAAAGCAGTTTTTGCATGATTTTCTCCGAATTAGGCAGAATTGGTCGGCTGTATCAGGTATCCATGTTTGTTGCCATACTGAGTTTTCAGACGACCTAAACCAAGATTTATGGTGTTGCGACTGTAAATGTAACATCCACATGATCTTTTTGCTGTTTCAATTCGAAACAATCGAATCCCTCGCTATTTACGCAAACATTGACTATTTTTTTGCCGGTCCATTGAATGGAGGTTTCCGTTTCTTCGTTTATTTGACGTTTCATATTACGGGTTGGCAGGGTTTGGGGCAGTACTCCGTTTCCCCCCTCTTTTTTTAAAGCAGCAGTATAAGCGTCAGATAAAGAGTTACCTGAATAACGGCATTTGGTTACGCCTAATTCTGTTCCATCCTATTTCTGTTTACCGCAGGAGAGTTTGGCTCCGCCGGCATTTGCGGCAGCAGTGGTCAGAAGCAGGGCAACAGCCAATACAATTTGTTTTTTCATCAACATTCCTTCAAATCATAGACGTAGATTGCATAAAAAAGATTCTAATCGTCTGTCCTGTCAGGGTTTCAGACGACCTTTTTAATCTATTACAATTTCACCGAATGCTCGCGCGTTTCGTGGAACACGATGTCCGGCCAGCGTTCCTGCGTCAGATTTAAGTTGACGCGGTTAGGGGCGAGGTAGGCGAGGTTGCCGCCTGCGTCTATCGCCAGATTGCCTGCGTTGGCTTTTTCAAACTCCGCCAGCTTTTTCTTGTCTTCGCACGATACCCAGCGCGCCGACCAGATGGATGCGTTGTCGAACACGGCTTCTACGCCGTATTCGTTGGCGAGGCGTGAGGTAACGACTTCAAACTGCAACACGCCGACCGCGCCCAAAATCAAATCTGCGCCGCTCATCGGTTTGAAGACCTGCACCGCGCCTTCTTCGCCGAGCTGTTGCAAGCCTTTTTGCAGTTGCTTGATTTTCAGCGGGTTTTTGATGCGGACGCTGCGGAACAGTTCGGGCGCGAAGAAGGGGATGCCGGTGAACGCCAGTTGTTCGCCTTCGGAAAAGCTGTCGCCGATTTGGATGTTGCCGTGGTTCGGGATGCCGATGATGTCGCCCGCGTAGGCTTCTTCCACCAGCTCGCGGTCGTGCGACATGAATGTAACCACGCTGGAGGCGGCGATTTCGCGGTTGATGCGCAGGTGTTTCATCTTCATGCCGCGCTCGAATTTGCCGGAGCAGACGCGCAAGAAGGCGATGCGGTCGCGGTGTTTCGGATCCATATTGGCTTGGATTTTAAAGATAAATCCGGAAAATTTCGGCTCGTCCGGCTCGACCATGCGTACGGTCGCGTCGCGCGGTTTCGGCGCGGGCGCCCAGTCAATCAATGAATTGAGGATTTCCTGAATACCGAAGTTGTTAATCGCCGAACCGAAGAACACGGGCGTGAGTTCGCCGGCGAGAAATTCGTCAAGATTGAACTCGTTGGAAGCCGCCTGCACCAATTCGATTTCGTCGCGCAACTGCTGGATTTCCAGCGGAAAGCGTTGTTCCAATTCGGGATTGTTGATGCCTTTGATGATGTCGAACTCGTGCGGCAGGCGTTCGCCGCCGGCTTCAAAGAGATAGATTTCATCGTTCAGGATGTGGTACACGCCTTTGAAGTTTTTGCCCATGCCGATCGGCCAAGTGACGGGTGCGCAACGGATTTTTAAAATGTTTTCCACTTCGTCCAGCAATTCTAGAGAGTCGCGTACTTCGCGGTCGTATTTGTTCATGAACGTGACAATCGGCGTATTGCGCAGGCGGCAGACGTTCAAGAGTTTGATGGTTTGCGCTTCCACGCCTTTTGCTGCGTCGATGACCATCAATGCGCTGTCCACGGCGGTCAAAACGCGGTAGGTGTCTTCGGAGAAGTCTTGGTGTCCCGGCGTGTCCAAGAGGTTGACGGTGTGGTCTTTATAGTCGAACTGCATTACGCTTGATGCCACGGAAATGCCGCGCTGCTTCTCGATTTCCATCCAGTCGGAGGTGGCGAATTTGCCGGTTTTCTTGCCTTTTACCGTACCCGCGCTTTGAATCGCGCCTGAAAACAGCAACAGCTTTTCGGTCAGCGTGGTTTTACCCGCGTCAGGGTGGGAGATGATGGCAAACGTGCGGCGGCGGCGCACTTGGTCGAGGATTTCTTGGGACATGGGCTTTCTTTGCAAAAAGGTTCAGGCCGCTTTTCCGACGGCCTGAGGAATGGTTGAGATGGCGGGGATTGTACAAAAAAACATTAATCGGTTCAATGATTAGGGGATAACAAAAGGTCGTCTGAAAATTTTCAGACGACCTTTTCACGATTGCGGATTAAGCCTTGTCGTGGAATTCGTGGAATTCATATTGGTAGGACAAGCCTTTGCCTGCTTTTTTCTGCGCCAGATAATCGTCGTAAACGGCGCGGATTTCTTTGCGCAGGAGGAATAGGGCGATTAAGTTGGGGATGACCATGAAGCCGTTGAACATATCGGACAGGCTCCAAACCAAATCGACTTTGCCCAGCGTCCCCAATACGATAGCCAGCAGCACGAGCGCGCGGTAGACGCCCAAGTGTTTTCCCCTGAAGAGGAAGCGGATGTTGGACTCGCCGAAGTAGTACCAGCCGATGATGGTGGTGAAGGCGAAGAAGGTCAGGCAGACGGCGAGCAGTTGCGAACCGAAGCCGGGGAAGGCTTTACTGAAGGCGAATTGGGTCACCGCCGCGCCTTGTTCGCCGGAAAGGTTGGCATCGGTCAGGAGGATAATCAGTGCGGTGGCGGTGCAGACCAAGATGGTGTCGATGAAGACGCCGATAAATGCCGCCAAGCCTTGTTGAACGGGGTGGTTCACGTCGGCGGTAGCGTGCGCGTGCGGCGTCGAACCCATACCCGCTTCGTTGGAGAACAGCCCGCGTGCCACGCCGTAACGGACGGCTTCGCGCATACCGATACCTGCCGCGCCGCCTAACACAGCTTCGGGATTGAAGGCGGCGGTAAAGATGTGGTTGAACATCGGTACGATGTGGTCGGAGAATTCAAACAGGATAACGACGGCACACAAAATATAGATAATCGCCATAAACGGCACGACGAATTGGGCGATGTTGGCGATGCGGTTTACGCCGCCGACGATAATCATACCCGCAAGGACGGCGAGGGTGATGCCCACTGCCAATGCCGGTACGTTAAAGGCGATGGTAACGGAGGAGGCGATGGAGTTTGCCTGCGTGGCGTTACCGATAAAACCCAGCGCGATAATCAGGGCGATGGAGAAGAAGCCCGATAAGAAACGCGCCGCGCCGCGCCCGATTTTCGGGGTCAGTCCGTGAGTAATGTAGAACGCGGGGCCGCCGATGTATTTGCCGTGGCTGACGACGCGGTATTTTTGCGCGAGCAGGGCTTCGGCAAAAATCGTGGACATCCCCAAAACGGCGGAAAGCCACATCCAAAAAATCGCGCCCGGCCCGCCTGCGGTAATGGCGGTTGCCACACCGGCGACGTTGCCCGTGCCGATTTGGGCGGAGACGGCAACGGCGAGTGCTTGGAATTGCGACAAAGATTTATCGTCTTTGTCTTTTTTGGAAAACAAACCGCCAAAGACGGATTTGAGGCCTTCGCCAAATTTGGTAATCTGCGGCGCACCCAGATAGAGTGTGAAAAACAGGCCGATGCCCAAAAGGGCGTAAATCAGCAGGTAGTCCCACAGAATCAGATTGACTGCGCCCACCAGTGCAGACAATGTTTTTTCCATAATTACAAACCTTATATTGAAAAATGAACAGATGACGGCATCCGGCGGCGGTTACTCCGTTGAATGCCGTTGTGTCGGACGGCGCGGCGAGCAGGCCGGCTTCGTCCGTTTCGCCCCAAGTTGTCAACAATCCTGAAGCAGGCCTGCATGATACCGTAAACCTTTTGTGAGGCAAACGAAAAAAAGGGTCAGGTTTGGGCAAAGACAAGATTTTTGAGTTTGTCGGGCGCTATCGGCGTTTTCAGACGACCTTTTAGGCAGAATGCAGGGTCGTCTGAATATTTTAGGTATATTCAACCTATGTTAAAATGCGCCCTTTGAAAATGAGCAAGAGTCCGCCGGATAAGGCGGAAAATCGAAAGGAATCCATATATGGCAGGTCATAGCAAGTGGGCGAATATCCAGCATAAAAAAGCCCGTCAAGATGCCAAACGCGGCAAAATCTTCACCCGTTTAATTAAAGAAATCACCGTCGCGGCCCGCATGGGCGGCGGCGATCCCGGCGCCAACCCGCGCCTGCGCCTGGCTTTGGAAAAAGCTGCCGAAAACAATATGCCCAAAGACAACGTGCAGCGCGCCATCGACAAAGGTACGGGCAATTTGGAAGGCGTGGAATACATCGAATTGCGCTACGAAGGCTACGGCATCGGCGGCGCGGCGCTGATGGTGGACTGCCTGACCGACAATAAAACCCGCACCGTCGCCGACGTGCGCCACGCGTTCACCAAAAACGGCGGCAACTTGGGCACCGACGGCTGCGTAGCGTTCAACTTCGTGCATCAAGGTTATTTGGTGTTCGAACCCGGCGTTGACGAAGACGCGCTGATGGAAGCCGCTCTAGAAGCCGGTGCGGAAGACGTGATTGCCAACGACGACGGCTCCATTGAAGTCATCACCGCCCCGAACGATTGGGCGGGCGTGAAAGCGGCATTGGAAGCCGCAGGCTACAAATCCGTTGACGGCGACGTTACCATGCGCGCCCAAAACGAAACCGAACTCTCCGGCGAAGACGCCGTCAAAATGCAGAAACTGATTGACGCGCTGGAAGATTTGGACGACGTGCAGGACGTTTACACCTCCGCCGTTTTGAATCTGGATTAATAGGCAATATTGAAAGCAGACCTGTTGGGTCTGCTTTTTTTGCGTCTGGGATTTTTGGCGGGTTGTTTGTTGGAATCTTCAATGGCTCGTGGAAGCCCACGCTACGCGGTCTGTTGGTAACACTTGCACCGTAGCGTGGACTCTGTCCACGAAAATGATGAACACACAAAGGTCGTCTGAAAACCTGATGTAAGTTTTCAGACGACCTTTTATGTTTGAACTGCCTATCGGTTTTGGCTGGCGCGGTAGAAGGCGATGAGGCCGTTGGTGGAACTGTCGTGCTGCGGGTTGCCGCGGTCGAGTTCGGGTTCGATGGTTTTGGCGAGTTCTTTGCCGTATTCGACGCCCCATTGGTCGAAGGGGTTGATGCCCCAAATTGCGCCTTGGACGAAGGTGCGGTGTTCGTATGCCGCCATGAGCATGCCGAGGCGGCGGGGGTCGGTGGCGCTGAGGAGGAGGCTGTTGCTCGGGCGGTTGCCGGGGAATTCTTTTTGCGGGGCGAGGCGTTCGCGTTCGGCTCCGGGCAGGTCGGCAAGTTCGGCGCGGGCTTCTTCGAGGGTTTTGCCTTTCATCAGGGCTTCTGCTTGGGCGAAGGCGTTGGCGACGGTGAAGCGGTGTTGGCGGTTGATGCCGTAGGCGGTGGTCATGGGGACGATGAAGTCGCAGGGGATGAGCCGTGTGCCTTGGTGGAGGAGTTGGAAATAGGCGTGCTGGCAGTTGACGCCTTCTTCGCCGAAGACGATGCCGCCTGTGGTATGGGGGACGGGACGGCCGTCGGCGGTGCGGTTTTTGCCGAGGCTTTCCATGTCGAGCTGGTTGAGCCACGAGGGGAGGTGGCGCAGGTTGTGGCCGTATGGGACGGCGGTTTGTCCGTCGGCGTGCTGGAAGTTGTTGTACCAGATGCTGATGAGCGCCATGAGGATGGGGATGTTGCGGCGGTAGGGGGTTTGGAAGAAGTGGGTGTCCATGGCGTGCGCGCCGGCGAGGAGTTCGCGGAAGCGGTCTGTGCCGACGGCGACCATGACGGGCAGGCCGATGGTTGACCAGACGGAATAGCGTCCGCCGACCCAGTCGAACATGGCGAAGACGTTGTCGGGCGCGATGCCGAAGTTTCGGGCGGCGGCAACGTCGGAGGAGATGGCGCAGAAGTGGCGGTAGATGCCGGATTCGGGCAACCCTGCATCACGATACCAGGCGCGGGCGGCGTAGGCGTTGAGCAGGGTTTCGGGCGTGCGGAAGGATTTGCTGGCGATGCTGAATACAGTGGTCTCGGGTTTGAGGTGGGCGAGTGTGCGGCTGATGTCGGCGTCGTCTGAATTGCTGACGAAGTGGACGCGGATGTTTTGGCGGTAGGCTTTGAGGGCTTCTACGCACATTCTGGGGCCGAGGTCGGAGCCGCCTATGCCGATGTGGACGAAGTCGGTGATGGGTTTGTCGGTGATGCCCCTGTGGCTGCCGTTGTTGAGTGATTCGGCGAAGGCGAGGGCGAGGTCGAGTTCGCGGTGGATTTTGGGGAGGATGTTTTCGCCGTCAACGTAAACGGGCGCGGCGTCGGGCGGCAGGCGCAAGGCGGTATGGAGGACAGCGCGGTGTTCGCTGAGGTTGATTTTTTCGCCGTTTTGCATGGCGTGCATTTGTCCGGCTAGGGGCGAGGCTTCGGCAAGGCGGCACAAGAGTTGCAAAGTGTCTTCGCCGAGGCGGTTTTTGCTGTAATCGAAGAGGAGGCCGTCGAGGGTTTCGTGCATATTGCCGAAGCGGTCGGGTTCGGCGGCGAAGCGGTCGCGCAGGTGGATGTGTTGTGTGTCGAGCCGGTGTTGTTCAAGGGCTTGCCATGCTTCGGTAAATGCGGTCATCGGGTTTCCTTCGGAATTGGGTTCGCCCCGCTCATTCGGGGGATGTGATTCAGTTATAGATTGTCGTTGTGGTGATTGGTTCGATAGGGTGAATATTTATGTAGTCGTATGTAGTTTAACAAAGGGGCGCGGGTTTGGCGAATGCGGGGAGTCGGCTTGGTTAAGAATTGTATGCAATATGCAATTTATATGATTGATTTTTATCAAAGTTCTGTAAATTTTTCGGTATGACACCGATGTCAGGTGTGATATGCTTCGTAATCAAATGAAACAGGGATGAGGCGGGAGTCGTAAGATGGCTACAATTTATGATGTTGCTGCTTATGCGGGCGTCTCACCCAAAACGGTCAGCCGCGTCATCAACGGCGATGCGCCGGTCAGCGATAAAACCCGTGCAAAAGTCGAAACAGCGATTGCGGCTTTGGGTTATATCCCGTCTTCGGCGGCGCGGGTGATGCGGTCGAACCGTTCGGACTTGGTCGGACTGATTACCGGCGCCATCTCGCGCACGGGCGAATACGGCGGGGTACACGGTCTGCCGGATATGTTTTTAATCAAAGGCATCCAGCAGAAAATCCGCGAAGCGGGCAAAACGCTGATGATTGCGGATACGGACAACCGCTACGAGCAAATCGACCCTTTGGTCAGGACGTTTATGGAACACCGCGCGGAAGGCATTTTGTATGTAACCGAATCGCACCGCGAAATCGTCCTGCCCGAAATGCCCAACCGCTGCCCGATGGTTTTGGTCAACTGTTTCGACGCGGCGGGTACGCCGTCGGTTTTGCCGGACGACGAGCGCGGGCAATACGATTTGGTACGCAACATCATCCGTCACGGACACCGCCGTATCGCCTACATCACCTTGCAGGCAGGCGCAGAAGCGACGCGGCTGCGTTTGGCGGGCTACCGCCGCGCTTTGGACGAATCGGACATGGTGTTCGATCCTGACTTGGTGCAAACCGGCATCACCGACTTTGCCAACGACAGCGAGCCTTTGATTGCGGCAGTATTGAAATTATTGTCGCTTGCCGACCCGCCGACGGTCATTTGCTGCGGCAACGACGAAATGGCGGTCCGCGTTTACGGCATTTTGAGGACGCGCGGCGTACGCGTTCCGGAGCAGGTATCGGTGGCAGGTTACGACAACCACAGCGCGATTGCCGAAACCCTGTTCCCGCCGCTGACCAGCACCGAGCTGCCCTATATGCGCATGGGCGCGCTGGCGGCGGAAATCCTGTTCGACATTATCGAGACCAAAGAAACCGTCCGTTCGCCCGTTCGGGTTGTCGGGGAAACGATTTGGCGGCAGTCGGTCACGGCATTGAAGTAAAACATCCTTTCAGACGACGTCTGCATCATGAGGCTGACACAATACGACAATAAAAGGTCGTCTGAAAACACAAACAACACATCACGTTATCCATTTGCAACGTATCAATACGATACGCCCAAAAATAAAGAAAGCGGCCCAACCGCTTCGACTATGCAGTGTTTCCCGCAGTTTGTTGTTCCATGTTTTCTTCTTATACAGTCCAGGAGTCGCTTCAAAATGAAGATTTCCCCACAAGTATCCCTGACGCTTCGCCAGATTATGCTGATGAACTTCGGCTTCTTCGGCATTCAATACAGCTTCGGTTTGCAGCAAACCGCCATCAATCCGATTTTCAGTTTCTTACAAGCTGACCCTGCAAAACTGCCTTACCTCAATATGGCAGGACCGATTACCGGTTTGCTGGTGCAGCCCCTTATCGGTGCCATGAGCGACCGTACATGGATTCCCGGGCTCGGCCGCCGCCGTCCGTATTTCCTGCTCGGCGCCATCGGTTGCAGCTTGTGTCTGTTCTTCTATCCGCACGTTACCGCATTGTGGGTTGCCGTATTGCTGCTGTGGCTCTTGGACATCAGCAACAACACCGCCATGGAACCTTTCCGTGCCTTTATCGCTGATACCGTCCCCGAACGCCAACAATCTACCGGCTTCTTGATGCAGTCCGTGTTTACCGGCTTGGGCATTACGCTTGCCAATGTATCGCTCTATATCTTTAAGCAAATCGGCTGGTTGCAACAAACCTCTGAAGCAGGCATCCCCTACTGGGTATTCGGCTCGTTCTATATCGGCGCCGTCTGCTCCATCGGCTCTGTTTTAGTGACCGTATTGTCCACCCCCGAACATGAGCCGCCTCCTGAAGAGCTGGCAGCGATTAAAGCCCAATCCGGCGGCCCTGTTGAAGCGGTTAAAGAAATTTACCATGCCATCAAAGACATGCCGAAACCCTTGTGGCAGCTCGCTTCGGTTTATCTCTTCCAATGGTACGCACTCTTCATCTACTGGCAATACATCTCCCACAGTATCGCCAGATCTGTATGGGATGCTACCTCTGCCAACAAAGCCGCATATGAGGAAGCAGTGGCATGGACTGGTCTGGTCAATGGTTTTTATAACGTCGTTACCTTCATTTCCGCCTTCGGACTGATGTGGATGGCGCGCAAATACGCCGCCAAATACGTCCACGCTTTTGCCGTTACCCTTGCCGCACTTGCCCTTTTGACCATTCCGCACATCACCAATCAATACCTGATGTTTGCCCCAATGATCGGCTTCGGTATCGGCTGGGCAAGTATGATGGGCGTGCCGTTTATGATTGTCGTGCATTCCATCCCGAAAGAGCGCTACGGCGTGTATATGGGCATCGTCAACATGATGATTGTGATTCCGATGCTGATCCAAACCCTTACCTTCAGTAAAATCTATGAGAACTTGCTCGGCGCCGACCCGGGACATGCCATGACTTTTGCCGGTGTCCTCCTTATCATCGCCGCCGTACTGACCCTGACCATCAAAACGTCAAACAAACCTTATGGCGTAGAATCGGCAGGCTGATTCAGGGACTTGCCAAAAGGTCGTCTGAAAACCCTTGTTTTAGGTTTTCAGACGACCTTTTTGTTTGATTGTGCCGATTTGTTTTAAACGGGCGGGGACGGGTTTGTGGAAGCTCGGATTGGATAGGAATATCGCCGCATTCCCGCAAAAGCTGACGGCAAAGCGTTTACATGGCAAAATACCGCCTGTTTGCAGGTCATCCGAATTTTTCAGACGACCTTTTACCCTCTTCAAAAGGAATCCCCATGTCTTTGCAAAACATCATCGAAACCGCCTTTGAAAACCGTGCGGACATCACCCCGACCACCGTTACCCCCGAAGTCAAAGAAGCCGTGTTGGAAACCATCCGCCAACTCGATTCAGGCAAATTGCGCGTCGCCGAACGTTTGGGCGTGGGCGAATGGAAAGTCAACGAATGGGCGAAAAAAGCCGTATTGCTGTCGTTCCGCATTCAAGACAACGAAGTCCTCAACGACGGCGTAAACAAATACTTCGACAAAGTGCCGACCAAGTTTGCCGACTGGTCTGAAGACGAGTTCCGCGCCGCCGGTTTCCGCGCCGTACCCGGTGCCGTTGCGCGTCGCGGCAGCTTTGTTGCTAAAAACGTCGTGCTGATGCCGTCTTATGTCAACATCGGCGCATACGTTGACGAAGGCGCGATGGTCGATACTTGGGCGACCGTCGGCTCTTGCGCCCAAATCGGTAAAAATGTCCACTTGAGCGGCGGCGTCGGCATCGGCGGCGTACTCGAACCCCTGCAGGCCAGTCCGACCATCATTGAAGACAACTGTTTCATCGGCGCGCGTTCCGAAATCGTCGAAGGCGTGATTGTCGAAAAAGGCAGCGTGATTTCCATGGGCGTGTTCATCGGACAATCCACCAAAATCTTCGACCGTACTACCGGCGAAATCTACCAAGGCCGCGTACCGGCAGGCTCGGTTGTCGTGTCCGGCAGCATGCCTTCCAAAGACGGCAGCCACAGCCTCTACTGCGCCGTCATCGTCAAACGCGTGGACGCGCAAACCCGCGCCAAAACCAGCGTCAACGAATTGCTGCGCGGTATTTAACCGGCAAACAGAAAAGGGGAGAGGTCGTCTGAAACAGCCCGAAACATAAATGGGCTTTAGGCAAACGGTTTCCCTTGTTTGAATGGAAAGAGGTCGTCTGAAAACCGGATTTCGGGTTTTCAGACGACCTCTTCATAGGGTAAGTCGGTTAAGTCAGGACGGCATTGTCGTTTTGTTTGATGCTGTTTTCTTTGCCATAAAAAAAGCAACGGATAAACCGTTGCTTTTTTGTTTGACCTGCGAATCTTACAAACTGCCCAACACGATGCGCAACACGCGGCGCAGGGGTTCGGCTGCACCCCACAAGAGCTGGTCGCCGACGGTGAACGCGCTGATGTATTCGCCGCCCATGCCCAGTTTGCGGATGCGTCCGACGGGGACGGACAGCGTGCCGGTAACTTTGGCGGGCGTCAGCTCGTGGATGCTGGCTTCTTTTTTGTTAGGGATGACTTTCACCCAGTCGTTCGCGCCTGCCAAAATCGCTTCGATTTCGGAAACGGGCAGGTCTTTTTTCAGCTTCAGGGTGATGGCTTGGCTGTGGCAGCGCATAGAGCCGATGCGGACGCATAAGCCGTCGATTACGGTCGGATTGTCGCTGCGGCCGAGGATTTTGTTGGTTTCCGCGCCGCCTTTCCATTCTTCTTTGGACTGGCCGTTGCCCAAATCCACATCAATCCACGGAATCAGGCTGCCGGCGAGCGGTACGCCGAAGTTGGCTTTCGGATAGTCTTCGCTGCGCAGGAAATCGGACACTTTGCGGTCAATGTCGAGAATTGCGCTGGAAGGATCGGCAAGCTCGTCCGCCACTTGGGCGTGAATCGCGCCCATGCCGCTGATGAGTTCGCGCATATTTTTCGCGCCCGCGCCGGATGCGGCTTGGTAGGTCATGCTGGTCGCCCATTCGACCAAATCGTTTTGGAACAGGCCGCCCAGCGCCATCAGCATCAGGGAGACGGTGCAGTTGCCGCCGATGTAGTTTTTCACGCCGTTTTTGAGACCGTCGTCGATAACGTTTCGGTTGACGGGGTCGAGGACGATAATCGCGTCGTCTTTCATGCGCAGTGAGGAAGCCGCGTCAATCCAGTAGCCGTTCCAGCCGCTGTCGCGCAGGGGTTGGAACACGGATTTGGTGTAATCGCCGCCTTGGCAGGTTACGATGATGTCCATTTTCGCCAGTTCGGCAACGTCGTTCGCGTCCAATAATGTTTTAGCCGCCTGACCGAAATCAGGTGCCGCGCCGCCGACGTTGGATGTAGTGAAGAAGAACGCTTCGGGAATGTGGGCGAAGTCGTTTTCTTCTTTCATACGCTGCATCAAAACCGAACCGACCATGCCGCGCCAGCCGACGAAACCTACTTTCATGTTGAGCTCCTTAGGGGGAAATTGTTAACAAATTTCTGAATAGGGGAAAAGGAAGAGTTTTAAACCTGTTTGAGGTAAATGTAAAGTTTTTTATGCTGTTTCGGGAGTGTATGGGGAGGTTGTCTGAAAAAAAAGCGTTCCTGCCAAACCGGAATGTTCCGAAAGCAAACCTGACGATAAGTCGCAGGCTTGCATTTGGGAAAGATTCAAGGTTTTGCAGGAACGCCGGCATCATTGAAAGCACAGTTCGACAAGCATTTTGCTAACCGAAATGCCGCACTGTTTTTCAGACGACCTTTCGGATCAGTATCGGATATCGACGGTTACCTTGTCCTTATACTCGCCCGGGGTGTAGTCGGTGTTTTGGACTTCTGCCGAGATGGTGTGTATCTGATTGCTGCTGTCGCCGATAAATCTTTGCGCGCTGCCTGTGCCCGAAGATTGGTTGCCCCAGGGGTCAGAACTGTTACCTTTTTTGAGGCGGTAGGGGACTTTGTCGATGTTGGCGGGATTGGTGGATTTCATCTCGCCCCTGCCTTCCTGATTGCCGTTGGAAGGAATCAGACCGACGGTGTAGGGTGTACCGTTGGTGCAGCGGACGGTGAGGTTGCCCGACTGCTTCAGGTCGGTGCTGCCGGCGGTGTGCGTGCCGAAGTCGATGTCGTCGGCGGAGATGAATTCGCAGACGGGGCTGGCGTGTGCCTGTACCGTAAAGGGGAAACTGTCGCTGGATGAATAATATGTACCGCAGTTGGTAGGACGGTCTTGCCAAAAAGTTGAGTTCCAGTTGAGTGAGGCAGATATACCATTAAAGATAGCTTCATACGGGCTTCCGTCAGCGTAAGGTGCGGCGGTTTCCTGATGGTTGAGAAGCTTCGCAGTGAGAGTAACTTGCCCTGATTTAGTACTGTTTGGGCCGATAACCAACATCTCCGTCATATAGGGCTTGGCGTTGCTGTTGGGCGCGTTACTGCCCCAGACGGTGCCGTCGGGTTTGTAGAGCTGGAATTGTAAGGTATTGGTGGGACGTTTCGGATGCGCAAGCAATCTAGGGTTGTTTTGAGATGGGGAACGATTGCTTCCGTCGATGTTGAAGCACAGGCGTGTGTGGGTAGTATAGGGTCTAAGGTTGAGGCATTCATAAGTAATGGTAGCTTGGACTTCAGGAATCTGTCCTTCGAGCAGATTGATGCCTTGGGTAGGCGTACCAAAGGACAAGACGTTGCCACCTGCGCCTGAGATGCTGCTGACAGACGCGGTACATTTCATATAGTCGCCCACTACACCGTTGTGCGCCCATGTTTGGACAGGGGCAAACATCAGCCATAAGGCTGTGGGCAATATGGTTTTGTAGAGCAGTCGCGAAGTCTGAATGAAACCTGCAGGGTTTGTTTTCAGACGACCTCTCTTTATGTTTATCTGCATATGATGTCTCCCAGTTCCGGGATGGAATCCGGATTGTGTGTTTCAGGGTAGTCCGCTTCGAAGGTGCAAGTGCCGCCGTTTTCGGGGATGGTGACGGTGAAGCGGTTTCTACCTTCTTTCATGTTTTCAATATATGTTTTGCCGTCGAAGCCGGTTACGGCTGCCGGTGTGCCGTCTTCGGCAGTAATGCTGCCGCCGCTCGGGAGTAATTGGTTTTGTGCGTCTCTCAGCGTCATGGTGGCGGCGCGGGTACGCTGGATTTTAAACTCGACGCGCATGCCCGAGCGTTCGGGCGGGGCGATTTCGGCGACGGTGTGTTCAAGCTGAACGTCCAGCGGCAATTCGGCAATATCGACGCTGACGGTGTTTTTTTGGTAGGCGGAGAGGCTGGGGATCAGTGCCAGCCCTTTGCGGTTGGTTTTGCCTACGGGCATGCCGCCTGCGCGGATGGGGACGTCCGCCATATCGCCGGTGCTGACGACGGCGAAACTGTCGTTGACTTGGCGGGTGGCGAAGAGGCTGCCGCCCATGAGGACGAGGCCGCCCCTCCAGCCTGCGTTCCAGTTGCTGTTACCGCTTTGGCTGTAAACGTTTGCCCAGCCGTCGCCGTAGGTGTTTTGATGGCGGATGTTGCCGTTGAAAGTGTTGCTGCGGCTGCCGTTTGCGTTGTCGTTTTGCTGCCAGCCTATGCCCCAACTGGTGCTGCCCATGCCGCTGCTGGTTTTGTTCAGGGTTGCTTGGTAGCTGTTGTTGTGTTTGTTTTTGCTGATACCTGCGGAGGTTGAGTAGCCGTTGTCGAGGCTGACGGATAGGCCTACGTGGAAACTCAGTTCACGTTTGTTGCGGAAGTTTTTATTGGCGCCGGCGTAGAGCGAGGCGCTTTTTTTGAAGCTGCGGCTCCAGCCGAATGAGCCTATGCCGTCGGCGGGACTGCCTTCGGTGTGGGAATGGACGTAGGATAGGCTGAATGAGCCGAGTTTGTCGCTGCTCCAGCCTGCGGATGCGGATGCGGAGGTGGCGGGATGGCGTGTAGCCTTGAAAAAGTCGGCGCCGTATGCGGTGTCGCCCAGCTCGGCAAATTGCCCGTTAGTGCGGCTTGCGCCTGCGCTGAGGGAAAGTTTGTCCCATTGTGTGCTGAAAAACGCGCTGCTGCGTCGTCCTGTTTTGCCTGCGAAGCGGCTTTCGGCGTAGGTAAGATTGAGTTGTCCGAGCGAACCCAATACGGTATCGGCAGCAATGCCCGCCTGACGGTAGCCGCGCGCGGCTTCGCCGTGGATTTGGGCGGTCAGGGTATTGCTGACACCGTAACGCAGCGTGCCGGAGGCGGCGGGGTCGGATTGGTATTTTGCGGAACGGATGCCGTAATCGCGGCGGACGTAGCCTGCTTCAAACGACCATTCGTTCAAGCCTTTTGCCAAAAGTCCACTGCCGCCGTAAAGCGGCATATCGACGACGACGGTGCGCCCCAGTACGTCGGTGGCGACGACTTGGGCGTTGCTGCGGCCGCTGATGGACGGCGGTAGGATGAGTTCGTATTCACCCGCTTCGACGTCGCGGCTCATTTGTTTGACGCCGTCAATATAGAGATCGACCGTGCCGGGCAGGGTGCTTTTGCCGAGGTAGGAACGTAGCGGGGCGGTTTGTTTCCACGGACGGGTGTTGTAAGTGCGGGAAATTTTGATGCCGCCGATGCGTGTGCCGCCCCATGAGCCGATTTGTCCGGTCAGGGTGTCGCCCACGGTCAGCGATATGCCTTGTTCAGGCCAGACGGTGCGCCAGTAGGTATCCAGACGGGCGGTGTTGCCGTGGGAGCCGCTTTCTTTGTTGTGGCTTCGGTTGGCAAATTGGGTGTGGTTCAGATAGCCCCAAGGCGTGCTCAGGCGCATTTCGCCGAAAACGCCCTGCGTGCCGCTGCCGGAATTGTTGCGCGAGATATTGGTGTCATAGTTCAGAACGGCGGCAAAGCCGGGTTTTGCGATGACGTAGCGGTTTTCCTGCGGCGTGCCGATTCGGGTGGTTTTCAGGTCGGGCTGCCATTCGAGGGGGGCGGTGAGATCAAGGGTTTGCGCGGCGGCATCGTATTTCGCCTGCAAGCCGGGGATAGTGGAGAGTTCGAACCATCCGCCCGCGCCAGGGGTGGACACGCCGTCCTGAATTTCAGGTACAACGCCGTTTTTGCCTGCTTCGGCAGCTTCTGCGTCGGGCAGGGCAATACCGTAGGCGCGCAGAGATTCGGGGCGTGCATACAGCACGCCGTTACGCGACATGAAGGGTTCGATACCGTCGCGTATGCTGCCGTTAACTTTGACCTGAGGATAAACAGTCAGCCATGCCTGCTCGTAGGCAGCAGGAGCCTCCTGCGTCAGGATGTCCTGAGCAGGAGAGGGCAGGGCGTAGAAACACAGCATCAGCGCGGTACTTAACCGCGTCAGCCGTGTCCTTAGGTCATGGGGCGGCAAACCGTACCTCCGTTTGGATCGGCATACCGTTTACCGTGGCATTCAGACGACCAGGGTTCAAAGAAGCGGGGGAAACTTCCAATTCGCGTTTCCAAGTGTTGCCCGGCAGGACGTAGCCCGCCAGACCGCTTGCCAGCGTCAATGCGTCTTTGGCAGAGGTCGTCTGAAAAGTAATATTGCTCAGTTGCGCATGGGCATTGCCTGTATTTTCGGCAACCAAAACCGTTTTGCCGTTCTCGGCTTTTTCCGCACGCCATTGCAGCGTCGGTTCGGCATTGTTTTGAACATTGACAAACAGCGGCAGCGAATAGCGCATCACCAACTGGATACCTTTTTGCGGTTTCGCATTGGGCGAGGGCAGTTCGTCCACAATCAGGCGGTAGGCTTCTTCTGTCTGTTTTTCAGACGGTTTGACACGCATCACGCGGAACTGCTGTTGCGCACCTGCTTCCAGTTTGACCATAGGCGGACTGGCAATGACGGCATCGGTGGGTTCGAGTATCTCGCCACCGTTTGCGTCCTGCGTCCAGCGGAACACGCGCACTTGCGCCGTCAACGGCTCTGTACCCTTATTTCCCAAAGTAAAAATGCCCGCCCGCTGTTTGGCGGGCAGGGAAAGAGATGTCGGACTGACTTGTAAGCCGGCGGCATGGCTCTGTAAAACCGCTGCCGCCGTCAGCATACCGACAAGTGTGCTGATTGCTTTTTGCATGAGGATTTTTTAGTTGTTTTGTTTTGAGGGAGTAAACCGGATTAGTAGGTCAGGGTTACTTTTACGCGGTCTTGGTAAGTGTCAGGGGTTTTGTTTGTCAACGCGCCCGCTGCGACTTTGGCAAATACAGGTAGCATAATAGGGGTGGTTGTGCCTTTGCCTACTAAAGACAAGGCGTTGGTGTCTTTACCCCAATTGTTTGCACTAATGTTATCACTGACCGCTTCAGTTTCTGTTCCTTGATTGTTGATAGTAGGTTTGAAGAGCTGGTATGCAATTTTATCTTGGTTGTTAGCTTTCAGACCGCTCATGGAACCAGTGCCATTCGCGTTGGCATTACTTGGTTCTAAAGCAACTTGGAACACAGTGTTTTTGCTGCAGCTGACTTGGATACCGTTTGCTGCTTTACCGACATTGTCTTTTTCTAGTTCGGCACTGTTGGTTTCTGCAAGGTGGGATGCAAAGTCAATATCTGCACCATCAGTTACATCACCTTCGGCTGTAATTGCACCTGTTTTTCCGCTGGTAACAGTGAATGTTTCACACGATCCAGTTACTGTCAGTTTAACGTTGAAAAATTGGCTCGTGCCACTAGGAACAACAGCTGCCATTGCAGCATTGCCCATCATCATGAGGGAAGCCAGAGCCAGAGAAGTTAAAGTAAAACGTGTTTTCATCGGATTTATCCTTATATGTGAGTTTAGATGTGTATTGACA
>NZ_KV821473.1:49694-57795 GCF_001815675.1 Neisseria sp. HMSC065D04 | reverse complement strand
TTTAGATGTGTATTGACACAGTCTCCGTAATATTTCTGTGTGCCGGTTATACGGTAGGTTTTTATGCCTGAACGGTATATATGACATTATTATGATTTGTGATTATTGTTGCAACTGTTATTGTTTGGTATTTTATAAGTTCCTGTGTTTTTTGTAAATTTTTGTATTAATTTTTGTTGTGTTTTTGCAAAGATTATATTTTATTCGGTATTTAGATTGGATAAAGGGTCGTCTGAAAGTGTTTAAAAGAAGCTTTGATTTCTTGAAGTTGGCTTTCAGACGACCTTTGCAGATGTTTCGCAGTAGATTGGGTGGTGTTGGGAAATAACTGATGGGCAATAGCCCGACGGGTATTGTTGATGATGGTTTGAATCGTCTTTACAGATAAAAAGGTCGTCTGAAAATCTCGATTTGAGGTTTTCAGACGACCTTTGTGTTTCTATCAATCCGTCAGGCGTTTACAAGTTGGGATTGACGATGATTTTGACGGCGGATTCGTTGTTGTGAATCAGACGCTCGAAGCCTTCGGAAATCAGCTCGTCCAGCTTGATGCGCTGGGTGATGAAAGGTTCGAGGTTGATTTTGCCTTCTTCCACCAGTTTGATGGTTTCGGCGTGGTCGTTGCAGTAGGCGATGGTGCCGCGCACGTCCAGCTCTTTCATCACGACGCTGTGGACGTTGATGGTGGCGGGGTGGCTCCAAATGGATACGATGACGACTTTCGCAGTCGGGCGACAGGCTTCGACCATGGTGTCCAGCACTTTGTTGACGCTGGTGCATTCGAATGCGACGTCCACGCCTTCGCCGTTGGTCAGTTTTTTCACTTCTTCGACGACATCGACTTCTGACGGGTCGAGGATATAGTCGGCAACACCGGATTCGCGGGCTTTATCTTTGCGCGCTTTGCTCAATTCGGTGATGATGACCTTGATGCCTTTGGCTTTCAACACGGCGGCAAGCAGCAAACCGATCGGACCTGCGCCGCCGACCAATGCGACGTCGCCTGCTTTCGCGCCACTGCGGACATAAGCGTGATGACCGACGGACAGGGGCTCAATCAAAGCGGCTTGGTCTAACGGGATTTTGTCGGAAATCGGATGCACCCAGCGGCGTTTGACGGCGATTTTTTCGGCAAGACCGCCGCCGCAGCCGCCCAAGCCGATGAAGTTCATGTCTTTGGAGAGGTGGTAGTTGCTGCCTTCGCCGGTCGGTACGTCGTCGCGGATGATGTAGGGTTCGACCACGACGTGTTGCCCGACTTTAAGGTCGTCCACGCCTTCGCCGACGGCATAAACCACGCCGGAGAACTCGTGTCCCATCGTTACGGGCGCGGACTCGCCGGAAATCGGGTGCGGATGACCGCAGGGCGGGATGAAAATCGGGCCTTCCATAAATTCGTGCAGGTCGGTGCCGCAGATACCGCACCAGGCGACGTTGATGCCGACGGTGCCGGGGGCGACGGTCGGTTCGGGGATGTCTTCGATGCGGATGTCGCCTTTATCGTAAAAACGTGCTGCTTTCATTGTAACGCTCCTTGTTTTGAGGTTGAAAAGAAAGGTCGTCTGAAAGGTAGGACGGCTTTTCAGTAAGGGCGGGAAGGATGTGTGGGATGTGCGACGAATATATGGTTATTTTAATGATGCGGCAGGGCGGGTTGTGTAGGATAAGCAACACAGGCTGCGCGATATTGCTTTGATATTTTGTTATTTTACTACATTTCGATGTGAATGATATGTCGGCTTGCGTAAAAACGAAGCAGGGCTTGTCCGCGGTCAAGTTTTGGATGAAATAGTCTTATAGGTATTCGTCAAAAAGATGCTGTCGGAAGACGGGAGGATTATTAGGGAAGGATGAAAATTGTTGACAACGCAGGTATTGCTTATTGAATTAATCAAAATTTTATTGCGAAAAAATTTGAATTTTAGAAATTTAAATATATAAAAACAGCAAAAATTTAATTTTTTGAAATAAAATTGCCGTAATGTGGCTAAAAGGCTTGTTTAAAACAGGTAAAGAAGGTAATCTATGCCTTAATTTATCTGAATTTGAAAGCAATAACAATGACCCAACAATACCCTACCGACGATATTAAGATTAGAGAAGTCAAAGAGCTGCTGCCGCCGATTGCCCATTTGTACGAGCTGCCGATTTCCGAGGAAGCGGCGGGGCTGGTACACCGCACGCGGCATGAAATCGCCGATTTGGTTCATGGCAAGGACAACCGCCTGCTGGTGATTATCGGCCCGTGTTCCATCCATGACCCCAAAGCCGCCTTGGAATACGCCGAACGTTTGCTGGTGTTGCGCAAGAAATATGAAAAAGAATTGCTGATTGTGATGCGCGTGTATTTTGAAAAACCGCGTACAACGGTGGGTTGGAAAGGTCTGATTAACGACCCGCACTTGGACGGCACGTTCGACATCAACTACGGCCTGCGTCAGGCGCGCAGCTTGCTGCTGACGCTGAACAATATGGGTATGCCCGCTTCGACGGAGTTCCTTGACATGATTACGCCGCAATATTACGCGGACTTGATTTCTTGGGGCGCGATCGGTGCGCGGACGACGGAGAGCCAGGTACACCGCGAACTCGCCAGCGGCCTGTCTTGTCCGGTCGGTTTCAAAAACGGTACGGACGGCAATCTGAAAATCGCCATCGACGCGATTGGCGCGGCAAGTCATCCGCATCACTTCCTGTCTGTAACCAAAGCGGGGCATTCCGCCATTGTGCATACCGGCGGCAATCCCGACTGCCACGTTATCCTGCGCGGCGGTAAAGAGCCGAATTACAGCACCGAACACGTCAAATCGGCGGCGGAGCAATTGATAAAAGCCGGTTTGTCGCCCAAGCTGATGGTCGATTGCAGCCACGCAAACAGCCGTAAAGATTACAGACGGCAGATGGAAGTTGCCCAAGATGTTGCCGCGCAACTGGAAAACGGCGAAGACAATATTATGGGCGTAATGGTGGAAAGCCATTTGGTCGAAGGCAGACAGGACAAGCCCGAGGTTTACGGGCAAAGCATTACCGATGCCTGCATCGGCTGGGATACCACTGAAGAAATGCTCGCGCTTTTGGCTGCGGCAAACCGTAAACGGGTCGCGCCTTAAATCGGTTTGAGTGGAAAAAAGAGGTCGTCTGAAAGGTCTGTGTGTGGGTAAAAACAGACAGTTTCAGACGACCTTTTATTTAATTTGTCTGATTTATCGGATTATGGTTTTTTCTAACTGTCCGCCTGTTAAGTTATCCTAGTTTAAAATGACTTTACTTATTGGAATAAATATTAATGACTTGGTGTGACATACTTTCGTCACTGAGTTAACCCACAACGGAGAACACACCATGAGCAAGTCTTTCTTGACTAAAACTTTGACCTTGATCGCCATTGCTACTTCTCTGAGTGCATGTGCGGGCATGACCCAAACACAACGCAATACTGCTACTGGCGCGGTATTGGGCGGTGTAGCGGGTAACTTGATCGGTGGCGATACCGGCTCTACTTTGGGCGGCGCTGCATTAGGCGGCGTCATCGGCAGCCAAGTCCACAGACATCGTTAATTTTTAAAACGATAAAAGCCGGTCGGACCTTAAATGGGTTCGACCGGCTTTTTTATTTGGCGTGATTGAATCAGAAGAATGTTTGCGCAAGGGGACGGGTTTATCGGCGTTCAAACTTATGGATTGCTTTTCTGTGGGTTGGGCGAGTATGCCCGTTTATTGTCAGGCTAACGCGTCGCCGCGCATTCGCCGTTCTCAAACACCAACACCTTCTCCGGCCAGCGCAACGCCGCCAGCCTGAACTGTTCGGGACGGTATTTCTGCGGGAATTTCCTTGCCCGCCAGCTTGCACCAATCGAGAAATCGACGCAGAACACGTTGCGCCGCGCCCCGTGCCAGACATCCGGCTGCGGCGGCAGCAACAGCCGTTCGGCGGCAACGGCGGCGGGGGACGGTTGCCAACTGCGCCAATAATGACCGATAACGACGGGCGTATCGTCGCGGTAGTCGTCCCACCACGCGCAACGGGTCGTACCGCGCCAACGTCCGCCTGCGTAAAACGGCTCGTCCGCCAAACGCTCCACGCCGCTGGTGAGGGCGCGTATCGGATGCAGGCGGCTGCGTTCGAGTTCGTATCGCGCGGTGGCGGGCATGGGCGGCGGCGCATGGTCGGGATTTTCCGCCTGCGGGGCGTAATGCGCCTGTTCGTAGAGGTAGTCGGGATACCAAGATGCCGTCTGAAGGCGGTGTTTCAACTCGGCATCGAAACGGCGGTATTGCGCGGTCAGGCTTTCGCCCTTTGCTTCTTCGAGGCGTTCGATTTGCGGCGGCAGCCAGGCGGCGTGGACGATGCGCAGGTCTTCGCGCTCCAGCAGCAGCGGCTGTTCGGCCAGCCATGCGCGCAATTCGGTTTTCTCTTTTTCTTCCACGCAATGCCACGGCGCGTAATGGGCGTCTTTTTCAGCGCGGGCATCGAAAAACCAGCCGGAACCGTCTTTCGGGTCGTCGGCAAGGATGTTCAATTCGTGGTTGCCCAAAACCATCCATGCCCATCCGCGTTCGTAAGCCTGTTTGAACCACGCCAGCATCGCGGGGCTGTCGGGGCCGCGGTCGCACAAATCGCCGACGAACACCAGCCGCCGCCCGTGCGGATGGAAACCGTCGTCGCGGTAGCCGAGCCGGTGCAGCAGCGATTGAAAGGCGGCAAATTCGCCGTGAACGTCGCCGACGATGTCCAGCGGCGTATCGGGCAGTGATTGGCGGTATGGATAGGACATGATGGTGGGAGGTCGTCTGAAAAAGTGTGCCGACGGTGTTTTCAGACGGCCTCAGGCAGTTTCAAGAAGTTTCCGCGGTAGTAACGCATTTCCTCGATGCTTTCGAGAATATCGTCCAAAGCCTGATGCGAACCGCGCTTTACCACGCCTTTGGCAACGGGCGGATTCCAACGTTTGGCGAGTTCTTTCAGTGTAGATACGTCCAGATTGCGGTAGTGGAAATACGCTTCGAGGCGCGGCATGTATTTGACCATGAAGCGGCGGTCTTGATGGATGGAATTGCCGCACATCGGTGTGGATTTTTCGGGAATCCATTGCGCGATAAAGTCGAGCAGTTTCTGCTCAACTTCGGCTTCGGACAGCCGCGATTCGCGCACGCGCTGCGTCAGCCCCGTTCGACCGTGGGTGGCGGTGTTCCATGCGTCCATGCCGTCGAGCAGTTCGTCGCTTTGGTGGACGACATAAACTTCGGACTGCGCCAAGACGTTCAAATCGGAGTCGGTGATAATCATGGCGACTTCGATGATGCGTTCGCGTTCGGGGTCAAGCCCGGTCATTTCCATATCGAGCCAGCAGAGGTTGCTTGCGTTTTGAGTCATTTCAGACGGCCTTTCGTCGGTTTAAAACAATGGGCGGTATTATAGTGGATTAACTTCAAATCAGGATAAGGCAAAGCGATCGCGTAAACAAAGGGTCGTCTGAAAACCAATGCGGCGGGTTTGCTCTATCGTTTCAGACGACTATTCATCAGGGGAGGATTCGCGGGCAAAGCCCACGCTACGGGTTGTCGCGGTTGAGTTTAAACTGTTCCCAAATGATAAAAGGTCGTCTGAAAACCGTTTTCAGACGACCTCTTTGCCGTTTTATTTCACTGCCGATTCAAATCAGAACAAGCCGTGAATCACGCCGTCTGCGTCCACGTCGATTTTCTCGGCGGCGGGGACTTTGGGCAGGCCGGGCATTTTCATCATGTTGCCGCACAGGGCGACGATGAAGCCTGCGCCGGCGGAGACGGTGATGCCGCGCACAGTGATGCGGAAGCCTTCGGGGCAGCCCAAGAGTTTGGCGTTGTCGCTGAGGGAATATTGGGTTTTCGCCATGCAGACGGGCATTTTGTCCAAGCCCAGTTTTTCCAGCGAGGCGATTTCGGCGGCGGCTTCTGTGCTGAAATCGACGTCTTCCGCGCCGTACACTTTTTGGGCGATGGCGCGGATTTTGTCTTTGATGCTCAACTCGACATCGTAGGCGAAGCGGAATTCATTGGGTTGGTTGTCGATGGCGTTGACGACTTTGCGCGCCAAATCTGCGCCGCCCGCGCCGCCTTTGCCCCACACTTCGGTCAGGGAAACTTCGACGCCGTGTTCGGCGCAGGCTTTTTCAATCATGGCCAACTCGGCATCGGAGTCGGACACGAAGCGGTTGATGGCGACGACGACGGGCAGGCCGAATACGTTTTTCAGGTTGGAAATGTGTTTCAGCAGGTTGGGCAGGCCTTTTGCCAAGGCTTCGAGGTTTTCTTCGCCGAGGTTGGCGCGTTCTACGCCGCCGTTGTATTTCAAGGCGCGGACGGTGGCGACGACGACGGCCGCGTCGGGTTTCAAACCGGCAAGGCGGCATTTGATGTCGCAGAATTTTTCCGCACCCAAATCCGCGCCGAAGCCTGCTTCGGTTACGGCGTAATCGGCAAGGTGTTTCGCCAGTCGGGTGGCGGTAACGGAGTTGCAGCCGTGGGCGATGTTGGCGAAGGGGCCGCCGTGTACGAAGGCGGGCGTGCCTTCGATGGTTTGTACCAAATTGGGCTTGATGGCGTCTTTGAGCAGTGCCGCCATCGCGCCGTGTGCTTTCAAATCTTTGGCGTAAACGGGGCTGCCGTCTTTGGCGTAGGCGACGAGGATGTTGCCCAAACGCTCTTTCAAATCGCTGATGTCTTTGGCGAGGCAGAATACCGCCATGACTTCGGAGGCAACGGTGATGTCGAAGCCGTCGGGACGAATCACGCCGTCAACGGGTTTGCCCATGCCGTCGATGATGTTGCGCAACTGGCGGTCGTTCATATCGACCACGCGCCGCCACAGCACGCGTTTGGGGTCGATGTTCAACTCGTTGCCTTGGTAGATATGGTTGTCGAGCATGGCGGCGAGTAAATTATTCGCCGCGCCGATGGCGTGGAAGTCGCCGGTGAAGTGCAGGTTGATGTCTTCCATCGGCAAAACTTGGGCATAGCCGCCGCCCGCCGCGCCGCCTTTAACACCAAACACAGGCCCCAAAGAAGGTTCGCGCAGGGCAATAACGGCGTCTTTGCCGATGTGGCGCAACGCGTCCGCCAAACCGATGGTCACGGTGGTTTTGCCTTCGCCCGCCGGAGTCGGGTTGATGGCGGTAACCAAAATCAGACGGCCTTGTTTTTGCGGCAGTTTGAACGCTTCGGCAGGATTGATTTTGGCTTTGTAATGGCCGTAGGGTTCGATATTGTCAACGTTCAAACCCAGCTTGGCGGCAATTTCGCCAATCGGACGCATGGTGGAAGATTGGGCGATTTCGGCATCGGTTTTGAAGCTCATGGTTTTCCTTTACTGAATGGAGAAGAAAAAGAGGAGGGTCGTCTGAAAGCCCATCGGAAAGACAAACGCTGATGGATTCAAAAGAATTTTAGGCATATTATAGCGTTATCTGAGAATGAATCGCAGTGAAAAATTCGATAATTCAACAAAAATACGGTTCATATTGTTGACAATCCACAAGAGAAACGGACAAACATGGGCAGCAACGCATGGCTTTTCTGGGCATTGGCATCCGCAGGTTTCGCCTCGCTGACGGCAATTTTCGCCAAAATGGGTTTGCAGGGCATAGATTCGGATTTCGCCACCTTCATCCGCACGCTGGTCATCCTCGCCGCGCTGGTCTTGTTCCTGACCTATACCGGCAAATGGCAGGGCGTGAACGGGTTTACGGGAAGAAACTGGACCTTCCTGGTTCTCTCCGGCCTCGCTACCGGCGCATCCTGGCTAGCCTACTTCAAAGCCCTGCAACTGGGCAACGCCTCGCAAGTCGCCCCCGTCGATAAATTCAGCCTGGTTTTGGTCGCGCTGATGGCGGTGGTTTTTCTGGACGAACGCCCCAGCACGCAGGAATGGGTGGGCTTGGGACTGGTTACGGCGGGGGTGCTGACGCTGGCTTTGAAACGGTAAGGCGAAATGATTTTTCAGACGACCTTTTAAGCTGAGAGGTCGTCTGAAAATGTTGCGCCGCAAATAGGGCTGAAGGCTTACCGTCATTTGCGGCGATGGTTTTGTGTATAGTGGCTTAACTTTAAACCAGTACGGCGT
>NZ_KV821473.1:40134-49594 GCF_001815675.1 Neisseria sp. HMSC065D04 | reverse complement strand
CGCCTTGTCCTGATTTAGTTAATCCACTATACATACGGCAGGAGTCGAATCCATCAAAAAGGTCGTCTGAAAAACAAAATGTTCAGACGACCTTTTTGTCTGCTCCGTTTTCAACATTCCACAACGCGGACGGAGACGGGAACGGCTTTTTTCTGGAGGGTGATGGCGAGTCCGGCAAGCGAGGTTTCTTTGTAGGTGGACTTCATGTCGCGCCCTGTTTGCAGCATGGTTTGGATGACTTCGTCGAGCGAGACTTTTTTGTCCGTGCCGTCTTCCAGCAGGGCGAGGGTGCCGAGTTTGAGGGCTTTTTCGGCGGCGATGCCGTTGCGTTCGATGCAGGGGATTTGCACCAATCCGCCGACGGGATCGCAGGTCAGGCCCAAATGGTGTTCCATTGCCATTTCGGCGGCGTTTTCCACTTGTTTGGGCGTGCCGCCGATGACTTCGGCGTATGCACCCGCCGCCATGGAGCAGGCGACGCCGACTTCGCCTTGGCAGCCGACGTCCGCGCCGGAGATGGAGGCGTTGGTTTTGTAGAGGATGCCGATGGCGCCTGCGGTGAGCAGGAAGTTTTCGACGCGCTCTTGCGTGGCGTGCGGGTTGAACTTGCGGAAGTAGTGCAGGACGGCGGGGATGATGCCGGCGGCACCGTTGGTCGGGGCGGTCACGACGCGTCCGCCGGCGGCGTTTTCTTCGTTGACCGCCATGGCGTAAACCATGGGCCAAAGCTGGGTGTTGACGATTTCGGTTTCACGCAGGGCTTTGAGTTTGGCGGCAAGCTGCGGGGCGCGGCGGCGGACGTTTAAGCCGCCGGGCAGTTCGCCGTCTGCCGCCAGCCCGCGTTTGATGCAGCCTTCCATAACGTCGGCAACGCCAGCGACGCGGCGGCGGATTTCGGCTTCGCTGCAACCGGCAAGCGCGGCTTCGTTTGCTAACACGGCTTCGGAGATGTCGAGCTGGTTCATGCGGCATTGGGCGAGCAGTTCGGCGCAGCTGGTATAAGGGTAGGGGACTGGGCGCGTTTGTTCGGCTTGTTGGTCAAACTCTTGATCGGTAACGATAAAGCCGCCGCCGACGGAGTAGTAAATTTGTTCTTTGAGTTTGCCGCCGTCTTTGCCGTAGGCGGTGAAATTCAGTCCGTTCGGGTGTTTGGGCAACACTTGGTCGCCGCGTATATTCAGGTCGCTGTCGGGGTTGAAGCTGATTTCGCGTCCGTTGAGGCGGAGGATGTGTTGCGTGCGGATGCGTTCGAGACGGTCGGGGATGTCGGCGAGGGGGATGTCGTGCGGCAGGCTGCCTTCCAAGCCGAGCAGGAGGGCGTCGAATGTGCCGTGTCCGCGTCCTGTCAGCGCCAGCGAGCCGTAAATGTCGATGACGATGCGCTCGGTTTGCGCGTCCAGCCCCGATTGTTTGAGGTCGTCTGAAAAGGCGGCGGCGGCTTTCATGGGGCCGACGGTGTGGGAGCTGGAGGGGCCGATGCCGATTTTGAAAATGTCGAAAATGCTGATCATGATGTGTTTTCCCTCAATGTTGGCTGTTTGTGTGGCGGGATGCGGATGTTGTCTGTTTGTCGGGTGGTTTGATGTGTCGCGTGGATTAAGGCTCGTTTTCACGCGTCTAAAAGTCTGCGTATTTGCGTATTTTAGCCTTTTTTGTCGGACGGATGATGCGCGGGCTGCCGTCGCAAAAGTATACGGCATTATCCTGTTTTGCAGGGCGGGCGGATAGTGGGGCGGATGGTTTGTGACGGATTGGCATGATTTGTTGCGCGTAGCCATCATGGATTGGTTCGTCTGAAATCTTGTTTGGGCTTGAAACGGGCGAAACGGGGTTTCAGACGACCTTGATGTATCGGCGTGTCGAACTCTTTAGCCTAATGCAAACAATTCGCGCCCGTGGGCTTTCAGCCATGTTTCGGCGGCTTGGGTGTGCGGGGTGAGGCGGTTGACGGTTGCCCAAAACTGCGGGCTGTGGTCGGGGTGGGGCAGGTGGCAGAGTTCGTGGATGCAGATGTAGTCTGCGACGTAATCGGGTGCGCCGATGAGCCGCCAGTTGAGGCGGATGCCGGTGGTATGGCGGCAGACGCCCCAGAAGGTTTTGGCGTTGGAGAGGGCGGTCGCGGCGGGAATGAGGGCGGTGGTGCGGGCGTGGTGTTCGAGGCGCGGCAGCAGGTATTCGCGGGCGCGTTCGTGCAGGAAGCGGCGCAGGTGGGTCAGTTGGGCGGAGGGTTCTTTTTCAGGCAGAAGGATTTCAGACGACCTGATTTGGATGTGGCTGCCGTTGTGGACGGACAGGGTCGTCTGAACGCCTTGATACCAAATCCATTCGGGGAGGGTGTCGGAGGATGCGGCGGCGGTCGGAGCTTGGGCGAGGGTACGGCGCAGCAGGGGTTCGTTGTCGGTCAGCCATTGGGCGAGGGTGCGATGGCTGACAAACGGGGGAACGTTGATGCTGACGGTGTCGCGAGATACGGGGCGCAGGATGAGGTTTTTCTTGGTGCTGCGTTTGAGCCGGATTCGGATGGACTGGCCGTCTGAAAGGGTGTGGGCGTAGTGTCGGGACATGGATTGGGTTGGTGTCGGGGCGAATTTGCGTTTTCAGACGACCTTTGCGACGGCAAACGGTCCTTTTCCTTCAATCAGGGGTTGTTGCGCTTCAATCCGTTTTTCGCATTCCGCCATCAATTCGGCTTCCGTACCGCTGTTATGGGGGATGACGGGGTTGATGACGACGGTGATGGTGCCGGGGTGTTTGAGGAAGGCATTTTTCGGCCAAAATTCGCCGCTGTTGAGGGAGACGGGGACGATGTCCATTTCAAACATTTTCGCCATGCGCGCGCCGCCGAGTTTGTAGCGGCCTTTTTCGCCGGGCGGCAGGCGTGTGCCTTCTGGGAAGATGGTGATCCAGTAGCCTTCGTTTTTGCGTGCCATGCCTTGTTCCATCAGTTGTTTGCTGGCTTCGCGGCTGTTGCTGCGGTCTATGCCTATGGTTTTGACGAGTTTCAGGCCCCAGCCGAAGAAGGGGATTTTGAACAATTCGCGTTTGGCGACGTAAACCTGCGGCGGGAAGATTTCTTGCAGGGCGAGGGTTTCCCAGCCGCTTTGGTGTTTGGCGCAGATGATGGAGGGGCGGTCGGGGATGTTTTCGGCACCGATGAGGCGGTATTTGAGTCCGATGATGTGTTTGAGCGACCAGTTGAGGATGCGTACCCAGATTTGCGCCATTTTGTGCGCGCCGCCTTGGACGGGCAGGGCGAGGAGCATGAAGGGGAAAAGTAAAATCAGGCTGGTGCTGAGGATGAACCAGTAGGTCAGGTTGCGGATGAGGAGCATGTTTTTACCTGTCGGATGGGGCGTCTGAAATCTTGTTTGTGCTTGAAACGGGGCGAAACAGGGTTTCAGACGACCTCGTGTATTTACGGGTTTGCCTGTCCGTCTGCACGGTCTTGTGCGGCTTCGTGCATGATGTATTGGGAGAAGGCGAGCAGGCTTTCGAAGATTTGGGTGTTTTCGGGTAATTCTTTTTCCTGTTGCGACAGGGTTTTCTTGCCTTTGCCGGTCATGACGAGCGCGGTTTTGCCGCCAGCCTCGTGCATGGCTTGCAGGTCGCGCAGGCTGTCACCGACCAGCCAGGTTTCGGCAGGGTCGGCTTTGAAGCGTTCGAGGATGTCGCAAATCATGCCGGGCTTGGGTTTGCGGCAGTCGCAGTTGTCGGCGGCGGTGTGCGGGCAAAACCAGATGCCGTCGATTTCGCCGCCCGCCTGACGGACGAGGCGGTGCATTTTGGCGTGCATTTCGGTCAGGTCTTGGACGGTGAAGTATTTGCGGCCGATGCCGGATTGATTGGTGGCGACGGCGATGTTGTAGCCTGCCTGCGTCAGAAAGGCGATGGCGTCCATGCTGCCTTCGATGGGTATCCATTCGTCTACGGATTTGACGAAGTCGTCGCGGTCTTGGTTGATGACGCCGTCGCGGTCGAGGATGATGAGTTTCACGGTTGCTCTCCGACAGGGGATTCCAAATGGTTTTTCCATTGCTCAAACGCTGCCTGAAAGACGGGTTTGAGGCGTTTGTAGATTTCGGGGGTGTTGGGGACGTGGTAGAAGCCGCCAAGCGACGGGGTGTCGAGGGTGCGAACGTAGTCTTCTAAAAATGCGCCGTAGCCGTCTTCTTCATTGTCGTAGTAATAGGAGGTGAATTTCTGCCCTTGTTCGGTGAAGTCGTCGGGCGTGAGCGCGCCGTCCATGTGTTTGAGCAGGAAGCGGCGGCCGCTGGTTCTGCCTTTGAGCATATTGGCGAAATCTTCCGCGCTTTCGGGGGCGGTTTGCCAAACGGGATTCGCCAGCCCCGCCTGCGCCGCCCATATCCAGTACATGCCGATATGCGTGGCGGCGTTTTCGGACGGCAGGCCTTCGGGATATTCTTCGTCTAGGTGGAAGCGGATGTTGTCGTACATGGACGGTCGTGTGCTGTGATTCGGAGGGTGTTTATTGTAACGGAAAACGGGAGAGGTCGTCTGAAATCTGTTTTCAGACGACCTCCGGGGTGTCGATTTGCTTGTCAGCCTTTGAACACGGGGACGAGTTCGAGCTGGCTCAATACCTGCGCGGCGATGTTGATGACACCGAAGAGGAAAACCCAAACCATCAGTCCGAATCCGCCGTAAATCTTGTAGTTTTTGCTTGCACCGAATTTTTTGCGTGAACGGTAGAGCAGCATAGCGGGGATGATGCCGGTCCAAATGGTTGCCGCCAGACCGACGTAGCCGATGGCGGTAACGAAGCCTGTCGGGAACAGCAGGCAGGAAATCAGGGGCGGCAGGAAGGTGAGGGCGGCGGTTTTGGTGCGGCCGGACACGCTGTCGTTCCATTTGAAGATGTCGGCGATGTAGTCAAAGAGGCCGAGCGTTACGCCGAGGAAGGAAGTGGCAATCGCCATGTAGGAGAAGAGGGTCAATACTTTGTCCATGCTGCCGGTTTGGGCGAACTTGGACAGGGTTTCGATGAGGACGGAGACTTGCCCTTCGGCGGCGATGACGGGGGCGAACTCGCTGCGCGGCAGGTTGCCTTGGATGGCGATTTGCCACAGGACGTAAATCACGAGCGCGACCAGTGTGCCTGCCCAGAGGGATTTGGCCACTCTGGGCGCGTCGCCTTTAAAGTATTTGAGCAGGCTGGAGACGTTGCCGTGGAAGCCGAAGGAAGCGAGGCAGACGGGCAGGGCGGTGGCGGCGTAAATCCAGTAGCTCGTGCCTGCGGGGGCTTGGGTGTCGAAGAGGACGGGCAGTTTGGCATCGGCAATCAGCCCGCCGGTCGCCCAGATGAAGGTCAGCACCATGCCGCCGATGAGGACGCTGGTGAAGCGGTCGACCAGCCGTGCCGACGCCCACACGCAAAACGCGAGGATGCCGAAGAAGACGAGTTGCCCGACGGTGAGCGAAACATCGCTTCCCACCGCGCTGCCCAGCCCTTTGGCGGTCAAGTCGCCGCCGACGAAGATGTAGGCGTAGGTGAGCAGGTATAAGACGAAGGCGACGGCAACGCCGTTGATGACGTTCCAAATCGGTCCGAGCAGGTCTTTGACCATGGTGTCGAAGCTGGCGCCGTGCGGATAGTGGGTGTTGACTTCAAGGATCATCAGGCCGCTGGAGAGCATGGAAAACCAAGTGTAAAGCAACACAATCAGCGAACCGGCAAACCAGACGCCCGACGTGGCGGTCGGGTTGGCAAGCATACCTGCACCGATGACCGTACCGGCGATAATCATGGCGCCGCCGAAGAGCGACGGGGTTTTGGCAGACATTATTTATCTCCCTCCTGCAAAAAACGTGTCCGCCATTATGCCGTAAAGCGTAAGGATTAGTAAGGAGGCCGTCTGAAAAAATGATTTCAGACGGCCTCTTACCGTGTTATGGCTTCTTTACAGACAGCCTTGGCGCACGGGGCTAATTTTTCTCTAATTTTGGCTGCCTACAATGCCGGTTTTTCTAAAAAACGGGGCGGCCGATAACCAATAAAACGCCCCGAATCTACGGGTTTATTCCTTTCTCACTCAACCGTCCGGCTTGCGCGGGGCGCCTTGCCGCCGCACGCGGGTTCCGGCTTTTCCATCCGGCGGCACGATGTCGTACGATGCCGTTTTTTAAACCGCAATGCAGGTGCGCCGCTGAACCTTCAGGCAGGCGGCAACTCTGAAACACACAAACACACAATATATCAAGGAAAGGAATCGGCAATGAGCCAATCATACGAAGTCATTTTTGAAAACAACTGCAAATGGCTGGAGCAGAAAAAACAGCAGTATCCCGATTATTTTAAAGAACTTGCCGACGGGCAAAACCCCGAATACCTCTACATCGGCTGCTCCGACAGCCGTGTCGCGGCGGAAGGGATGATGGGGCTGGAACCCGGCGAAGTGTTCGTGCACCGCAACGTCGCCAACCTTGTGCACGGTCTGGATTTGAACGCCGCCTCCGCCATCGAATACGCCGTGTCGCATCTGAAAGTCAAACACATCATCATCTGCGGCCACTACAACTGCGGCGGCATCAAAGCGGCGATGAAGCCGCAGGATTTGGGTTCGATGAACCCGTGGCTGCGCAGCATCCGCGACGTGTACCGCCTGCATCAGGAAGAATTGGATGCGATTGAGGACGGACACCTGCGTTACGATCGCTTGGTCGAATTGAACGTGCAGGAGCAGTGCCTCAACGTCATCAAAATGGCGTGCGTGCAGGAACGCTACCTGCTCGACGGCTATCCGATCGTGCACGGCTGGGTCTTCGACCTGCGTACCGGCCGCCTCATCGATTTGAACATCGATTTCAAAAACATTCTCGCCGACATTCAAAAAATCTACGACCTCACCGATTCCGAATGGGTGGTCAACGCGCGCAAGAAAGCGGGTTGATAGGCCGGAGGCCGTCTGAAAATATCGCTTGGAAAAATGCCGCCTTTCCCGCGCAGGCGGGAATCCGTTCGGACGATAAACAATATTTGTGAAACTCGATAAACCGTTTCCCAAAGGTGGATTCCCGCCTGCGCGGGAAGGACGGCGGGTGCGTTTGTCCGGCGGCTGAAAAATAAGGTTATCCGTTATGTCCGATTTTTTTCAGACGGCCTTTCCCTCTTTCCCTCCCGAAACCCTGCTTCATCCATACAAAAAAACATACACACAAACACACACATCAGGAGTACCCCTCACCATGAAACCCCATCAGAAAAAACAAGCTTTGGGCAGCCTGTTTAAGTCCAATTTCGCTTCCGGACTGGTCGTCTTCCTCGTCGCCCTGCCGTTGTGCCTCGGCATCGCGCTTGCTTCCGGCGCGCCGCCGTTGTCCGGTGTGTTGGCGGGCATCGTCGGCGGCATCGTCATCGGTTCACTCAGCACCTCGCACATCAGCGTTTCCGGCCCCGCCGCGGGCTTGGCGGCGATTATCCTTGCCGCGATTACCGAACTCGGTTCGTTCGAGTTGTTTCTGTGTGCGGGCTTAATCGCCGGTGCCATCCAGCTTTTACTCGGCTTTATCCGTGCCGGCAGCCTTGCCGAATACATCCCCGTGTCCGTTATCGAAGGCATGTTGGCGGGCATCGGCGTGATTATCATCATGAAACAGATTCCGTTTGCCTTGGGCAGCAGCGGCAGCCTCGCCGACCCCGCCGCCCTGTTCGCCGACATCCACACAGGTTCTCTTTTAGTAGCGGGCGTGTCGATGGCAATCCTAATCGTATGGGACAAAATCCCCGCGTTGAAAAACATCAAAGCCCTGCCCGCCGCGCTGGTTGCCGTGGGTGCGGGGATACTGATGAACCAATGGTTTATCGCCAGCGGCAGCAGCCTTGCCATTCCCGCCGGACAACTCGTCCAACTGCCCGTCCCCGACACATGGCGCGAAGCCGCAGGGATGCTCACGCTGCCCAACTTTTCAGGTTTCGGCAACAGCTACGTTTGGATGACCGGCATCACCATCGCCATCGTCGCCTCGATTGAAACCCTGCTTTGCATCGAAGCCGCCGACCGCCTCGACACCCGCCGCCGCATTACCGACACCAACCGCGAATTGCGCGCGCAGGGCGCAGGCAACATCGTCAGCTCGCTTATCGGCGGCCTGCCCATCACCTCCGTCGTTGTGCGCTCGTCCGCCAACGCCAATGCAGGCGCGACGCACAAACTCTCTGCCGTTATCCACGGCGTCCTGTTGCTGGTGTGCGTTTTGGCGATTCCCTTTATCCTCAACATGATACCCCTGTCCACCCTCGCCGCCGTCTTGCTGCTGGTGGGCTACAAACTGGCAAAACCCGCCACCCTCCTGCATTTCTGGCATAAAGGGCTGTACCAGTTCATCCCCTTCGCCGCCACCCTCGCCGCAGTCGTCACGCTCGACCTGCTCAAAGGCGTCGGCATCGGGCTCGCCATCAGCATCATCTTCATTCTTCAGGGCAACATGAAACGCGCCTACTACCTCAGCCGCGAAGAACTCGCCGAAGCCGACGAAATCAGCTTGGAACTGGCGGAAGAAGTCTCGTTCCTGAACAAAGCCGCCATCAAGAAAACCCTGAAAAACATCCGTCCGGGTTCCAAAGTAACCATCAACGCCGAACGCTCGTCCTACATCGCCGGCGACGTATTGGAACTGATTGAAGACTTCGCCAACGTCTTTGCCAAAGAAAACGACATAGACGTCATACTCAAAGGCTTCAAATCCGACTACGACCACGAAGGCCGCGACCACCACAGCCATGTGCGGGTAGGGCATAGCGCGAGTATTTAGAAGTCGGGTTGGAGACAGCAGGAGAAGAAAGAGGCCGTCTGAAAAACCTGTTTTGGGCTTTTCAGACGGCCTCTTTAGCAGATGCAAATGGAAAATACCGGCTTCGTCATTCCCGCGCAGGCGGGAATCTAGGTTTTGGAAGCTAGGGAAATCTTTAAAAATTGCAGCGGCCTTTCAGAGTCTGGATTCCCGCCTGCGCGGGAATGACGGCGGCTGATGAATCGGCTGTTTCGTCCGACAGAAAAGAAACATAACGAAATATCTAAAAAAAACAGCAGGATTCGCGGGCAAAGCCCACGCCACACCGTCGGGCAATGCCTAAAGTTGGAGAAAACCCATAGCGGAATTTTTTGTGTTGATTTGAGGGATAACAATCGTAGTGTGGGCTTTGCCCACGAGAATCCGCCCCTCTCCCGTTCGGCGGGAGAGGGTTGGGGAGAGGGTGGCTCTTGCCCTTTATGCCGTATATCCGCAAGCCACCCCCATCCTAACCTTCCCCCGATAGACGGGGGAAGGGATAAGGTTGCCGTAGCTGAAAAAAGGTCGTCTGAAAAACCTATTTCGAGCTTTTCAGATGACCTTGTTGCATTCCGACACTTTAAATTTATTATCGCTTCAATACGACACTAAAAAGCAGTAACGGCGGCATTCAGTAATCTACCCCCTCTCCCGTCCGGCGGGAGAGGGTTGG
>NZ_KV821473.1:33477-40034 GCF_001815675.1 Neisseria sp. HMSC065D04 | reverse complement strand
ATATCCGCAAGCCACCCCCATCCTAACCTTCCCCGGCCGGACGGGGGAAGGGATAAGGTTGCCGTAACTGAAAGAGGTCGTCTCACATTTTTTCAGACGACCTTTCATCTATATTATTTCAAACGCTATCTAAATCAGCTTCTGCTGTTTCAACTCATTCTTCAGATACGCATAATAAACCGGCGCAACAATGATGCCGCCGACGCCGAAAATCCGTTCGAACACGACCATTGCCACCAAGAGTTCCCATGCGCTTGATTCGATTTCCGAACCGATGATTTTCGCGTTCAGGAAGTATTCGAGCTTGTGGATGACGACCAGAAACACCAGCGAAGCGACTGCCACATATAAAGATGCACCGAGGCTCAAGATGATAATGATGGTGTTGGAAATCAGGTTGCCCGCGACGGGAATCAGCCCGACGATGAAGGCGATGACCAACACGGTCAGTTTAAACGGCAACTCCACACCGAAGAGTGGCAGGATCAGATAGAGGTACACGCCCGTCAGCGCGGTATCGATCAGTGAGATTTTGACCTGCGCCAGAAACACGCGCTCGAAGCTGGTTTCGAAGTTTACAATCCGCCGCACCAGCTCTGCCTTGAAGGGCGGCATTTTGCGGCGGTTTTTGCGCATGTTGAGGCGGTGGAAACTGAGCATCGCGCCGATGATGATGCCGATAAGGATGTACACGAACGAGGTGAAGCTGTTTTTGCTGATGCGCGTCAGCGCGGCGCTGTATTCTTCAATCAATTTGACCGCATAGGCTTTGATTTCGGCGGTATTGTTGGGCAGCATGTTCAAAACCGACTGCGGCAGGCTGCTGCTGTTTTTCGTGTCTTCCAGAATCGCCGCCAGCTTGGTCAGCATCACGGTGATGTGCCCGCCGTGAATCAGGTGGTAAATCCCCAGCGACATCAAGAGGATAACCGTCAATACGATGCCTATGGTCAGCGTGGTCGAAATCAGGTTGATATTGTGCGCGTTGAGCGATTTGTGCAGAAACGTATTGCGCGCGAGCGTACGGCGGCGCAGCCAAAGAATCAGGCCGTTGGTCTTGGTGATGAAGACGTAGGTCAGGATGACGGCGAGCAAAAGGGGCAAAAAATGGAAATACAGCACCGCAAGCAGGGCAAGCCCCATCAGGATGTAGGATGCATTGCGGAATCGGGAGTGTTCGAAAATCATCGGATGTAATGCCATGAAATATATAAATTTAAACAATCAAGCTATGAGGTGCGATTAATAAAGCAGGACAAGGGGGTTAACCCTCCTTTTGAAACTTTATTTCAATTTCGCTCGAGCTGACTTCGGTTTACAAACAAACCGTTACAATAAAAACTCAATCGCACCAAGTGGTTATGCGGTTGTCTTTACGCAAATTGCCATTTGGCATTTGACGGAATGATTTTATCAGACAAATTTCCCGAAAGGATATTACACATGAAAACATTGTCTAAATTGACCTCCCTCGTTCTTGTTTCTGCCGGTCTGATCGCTGCTCCTGTGGCTATGGCCCAACCTGCTTCCGGCAAAGCCGCTAAAGCAGAACACGTTCACAAAAAAGCCAATAAAGCTAAAAAACAAGCCAACGACCTGAAAACCGACAAAGCTGCTGAAACTGCTGCACCGGAAGCCGAAGCTGCCAGCCCGCTGACCGGTCAAGGTAAAACTACTACCGAAACTGCACCTTCTGCCGCCCAAGAACAGGCTCCTGCTGCTAAATAAGTAGGGTATAGTGGACTGAATTAAAAGAGGGATTCTGTTCCCCGCGCACCGTTTTGACGGTTGTCGTCCTTTTTAAATTTAGGCCATTAGAAATCTCGCAGGCAGATGTCTGCATATTGTGAAAAAGGTCGTCTGAAAAGATTTCAGACGACCTTTTTCATTTTTATCCGACAATGGCCGCAGATGCTTTTATAGTGGATTAAAATAAAAATGAGACAAGGCGGCAACGCCCGCCGTGTACGGGTAGTACATAAGGGCGTTGGCAACGCCGTATCATTGCAATTTTAATCCACTATAATCCGTTTCCTGCCATTGTTTCGCCTCTTCTATATCTTGTTCGATTTGCCGTTTTAGTGCTTCGATATTGCTGAATTTTTGTTCGTCACGCAGCTTGTGCAGGAAACGTACTTTCAAACGTTGTCCATAAAGATTGCCTTCAAAATCAAACAAATGGACTTCGAGTTTTTGCGAATTGTTGCTGCTGACGGTCGGGTTGAGTCCGAAGCTGGCAACGCCGCGCCGTGTGCCGAATGTACCGTCCGCTTCGACGACAAATACGCCGCGTAGAGGATAGCGGTGGGGCGGAAGTTGGATGTTGGCGGTAGGGGCGTTGATGGTTCTGCCGAGTTTTTTGCCGTGTTTGACTTTGCCGCTCAAAACGTAATCGTGGCCTAAAAGCTTTTTGGCGTACGCCAAGTTGCCGTCTGTCAAGGCTTCGCGCACGGCTGTGCTGCTGGTGCGGATGTCTTCAACGATGACGGAAGGCGTGCGTTCGGTTTGTATATCGCTTTGTTGTTTCAATAAGTCGAAACAGCCTTCACGTCCGGCACCGAAGCGGAAATCGTCGCCGATAAGCAGGTAGCGTGTGTTGAGTGTTTGGCGCAGCAGTTTGTCGATGAAATCCTGTGCGCTCATATCGGCAAATTCTTGGTTGAAACGCAACACCCATACGGCGTCGATACAACCGGTATCGCTCAACAAATCCAGCTTGGTACGCAAGGGGCTGATGCGGCATGGGGGCGTAAAGCCTGCTTTTAGGGAGAAGAATTCTTTGGGTTGCGGCTCGAAAATGACGACGATAACGGGAAGGTTGCGCGAATCGGCTTCGTTTTTGAGTTTTTGCAGGATGTGTTTGTGACCGAGGTGTACGCCGTCGAAATTACCGATAGTGACGGCCGCTCCTTGCGGAAAATCAGGTGCATTGTGCTGACCGAGTCGGATTTTCATGGGCGGTGTGTGCAAATAGTAGAATGGTCGCGTATTGTAAACGTTATTGGTGTTTCTATAAACAGGGCGGCGAGGCGGGGCGGGCGCATTACCATCTGCCGGTAAATGTTTTTTTCGGGTGCCAGAATTTCCATTTTGAAAACGGCGTGATGCGTAAAGTGCCACCGTTTTCACCGTCGGTACTGATAGACAGATTTTTCAGACGACCTTGCGAGACTGCCTGCCAAAGCGGGGCAAACCAGCGGGTTTCCCAGCTTTCTAAAATTTCTTGGTATGTCTGAATATCGCCTGTTTGCTCCGTAACAGCCAAGTCGTCCAGAAAAATGACGGGGTTGGCGGAATGAATACCCGATTCATCCACCGCATCCAGCCAAGCCTGAAAATCATAAGGCGCATCCAAGCGGGGGTCGTCTGAAAATTGCGCCCAAATGCTGTCGGAAGCGACGAAGTCCGCAGATCGCAACCCCGTTAAATCCTGCCACAGCCAAAGACCGTTGATTGCGGGGGTGTCGTTTTGAGTGCGGACGGCGTTGAGCGGGTGTTGGTGCAGCCACATTTGAATTTCAGTCTGCATTCCCAACCATTGTAAGGCGTCTTTTCCATCAGCTTGGTCAGTCGACCCGATTTGTCCGTAGATATCCAATACCGGCGCAATCCCCCAATCGCTTTCCGATGGCAAAGTAATCAGCCAAAAATCGGGACGGACAGGTAGAAAATGCCAACCCTCTTTGCTGTAAAACTCAGACAGTTCCAAACATAATCGAGCGGCTTCTTCTTTTGTGATTTGCAGATGTTCGCCGCTGACTACGCTGACTTGGTGCAACCCCATTTGCTGCCATATCGGGCTGGCAAACGCTGCCGCCTGATGCGGTGGAATCCCCGCCATCTCTTTGATTTGGGCCAACAAGCTTCCCTTCCATAAATGCCGGCGATAAAAATCAGACGGCTTCATTTCTTGTTTATGTAATAACCCATATCGCAAGATTTGGTTAAAAGCAGGAAGCTGGAGAGGAGGGAGTGTCTCATCTTTTTGACGGTTGAGAGAGGGGAGGGCAAGCGTCAGATTCATGGCAGTGGTCAGAACGGAAAAAGCTTATTTTACGCGAGAAAATACAACATACTCAAAATAACCAATGTCATTATCAGGTCGGATGATGGATGGCGTTTTTGAGTTGGAAGTGTGCATATGTTATAATCAAGTTCTCGTAAATTTCAGAAAAAAGGGGTGTAAATCAAAAGAATAGCCCCGATAATCATGCTCGGTTCTGAGTAAATTTGATTGTTTATTTTATTCACTTGGTATATATATTGTCTGGGAGAGACCGTAAACACGGTTGATAAGATAAACAATTAAACTCAATAATTTCAAATGACATAAGAAATGCGGTGGTAGAGTGATTATTACCGCATTGAAGGATAATGCGTGACTAAAACAACTCGATTTTCATTCATGCGCCGTTTCTGGCACAACAAACCCGTACGTTGGTCGTTGTTGGGCATCCTGCTGCCTGTGTCAGGAGTAATGACTGCCTATGCGGTCACTGAGCCGGTTTCCAATCCTCAAGGTATTGCGTTGGAGCGGATTTCTGAGGAATTGCCCGCCGTTTATGTTGAAACCAACAATTTCCAGTCCAGCTATTGGGCGCAGGAAGTTGTCCAACAGGGCGACTCCCTTGCCGACGTTTTGGCGCGTATGGGTGTGGCGCAGACCGACATCAAACAGATCATGGCGAAAAACAGCGCAGATCAAAATATGCAGCATTTGCGCGCCAACCAATCCGTCAACATCCGTGTCGATTCATCAGGTCAGGTAACGGACGTACAATTCTTTACCGATGAAGAATTGGAACGAAACCTTGTTGCGTTGGAAAAAGTCAAAGGTAAATGGCAGCTGTCTACTTCTGAAGTAGATATGAAAGTCATGCCCACTTTGCGCTCTATCGTTGTACGGACTTCCGCACGCGGTGCGATGGCGCAGGCCGAAATACCTGTCGAAATCCGCGAGTCACTCAGCGAAATTTTCTCTGACGTACTGAGTTTGGAGGATTTGCAGGAAGGCGATGTCGTGCGTCTTCTGTACAACAATATGTATTTCCGCGGCCAACAAATGGGTACCGGCGATATTCTGGCGGCTGAAATCGTCAAAGGCGGAAAAACTTATCAGGCTTATTATTACAGCCAAGGTAAAGGCGACGAAGAGAGCGGCAGCTATTATGACCAAAACGGTAAATCCCTCCAGCAAAAAGAGGGATTCAATATCGAGCCGGTTGTCTATACCCGTATTTCCTCGCCGTTTGGCTACCGGGTTCACCCCGTCTTGCATACCGTCCGTATGCATACCGGTATTGACTATGCTGCACCATCAGGCACGCCGATTAAAGCATCTGCCGACGGTGTGATTACCTTCAAAGGCTGGAAAGGTGGTTATGGTAATACCGTCATGATCCGACACTCTAATGGTGTCGAGACGCTTTATGGTCACATGAGTGCATTTACGCCGGCGGAAGGTAATGTCCGGGCAGGTGAAGTGATTGGTTTCGTCGGTACAAGCGGACGTTCAACCGGCCCACACCTTCACTACGAAGCGCGCGTGAACGGTCAGCCGGTCAATCCGACGACTGTTGCATTGCCGACTCCGAAACTGACGCCTACCAATATGGCAGCGTTCCGCCAACAGCAGAAAACTGCCAATACCATGCTTGCCGCAGTGCGCGGTTTGCCGGTATCGGTTGCACAGTTGGACTGATAGGATTGTCTGAACAAAGGTCGTCTGAAAAATTTCAGACGACCTTTTTGTTGATGTTCGGTGCGGTTGATACGGACTATTCGCATCAGCATTTTTACAACTTGCTTTTACCCCATTCTTGATATTGCTGGCTGAGGATTGGGATAAACAAATGTATTCGATAACAAAATCCGCTATAATTCGTCCCCGTCACGTTTTAAGAAACAGCGTTCCCTGAAAACAACATTGGAGAGGCTCATTCTCGAAAACAATCGTTTTTTCATCAAACAGCTTGAATGAATGCTGCTTTTTATGGTATAAATCACGTTTTACTATTTTAGAAGTTTGGAGACTAACCATGGCACGAGTTTGCAAAGTGACCGGTAAGCGCCCGATGTCTGGCAACAACGTATCACACGCCAACAACAAAACCAAACGTCGTTTTTTGCCTAACTTGCAATCACGTCGTTTCTGGGTAGAGAGTGAAAACCGCTGGGTTCGCCTGCGCGTTTCTAACGCTGCATTGCGTACCATTGATAAAGTAGGCATTGATGTCGTATTGGCTGATTTGCGTGCTCGCGGCGAAGCTTAATTTAAACTGTTAATTAAGGATTACTGCAATGCGCGATAAAATCAAACTGGAGTCAAGTGCAGGTACTGGTCACTTCTACACCACTACCAAAAACAAACGCACTATGCCCGGCAAACTGGAAATCAAAAAATTTGACCCTGTTGCCCGCAAACACGTTATCTACAAAGAAACCAAATTGAAATAATCCGGTTTCTGAAAAACTAAAAAACCTCTGTCTGACAGAGGTTTTTTTCTTGGTTTCTTGTATTTGATTCAAGTATAGTGGATTAAATTTAAATCAGGACA
>NZ_KV821473.1:0-33377 GCF_001815675.1 Neisseria sp. HMSC065D04 | reverse complement strand
GTACTGGTTTAAAGTTAATCCACTATAAAAGCCGAAATCGGAACCTTGCGGCTGAAAGAGGTTCAGACGACCTTGAATCATACTGATGATGTCAGTATTTTGGCATTGAGCAGCCTTCGGGAGCAATAATTCTGCATTGTGAAGCTCCATGTTTTTGACATTTTCTTAGGGCTTCGGCTTCAGCAAGACCAGGCTCAGTTGATCCGAAAAAAAGTGTACCATCTTTTGCTTGGGCAACGGCGAGACAGCCATTCCGAACCCAAGCCAAAACTTTACACGGTTTATTTTTTCCACCTTCTTCACAGGTTTTAATAGCTTGTCTTTTGGCAGCCGCAAGTGAATCCATTTCGAGTGCGCCACCTGATATACCTGTTTTAGGATTGGCTGCCCATGCACCGTATTTTGAAGGGACATCGATATTAACAATTTCCGTAGGTTGCTTTCGTTGATGCTGACGAGATGACGCACAGTTGGGATTGTAACCATACGCACACAATGCCGAATTATTTTGCAATGCGCCTCTGGTTGCATCATAGGTTGGGTCAGCAGCATACACATTAAGGCTCGCCAGTCCCAATAATACAAAAAGCAATTTTTTCATTATCAGTCCAATCTTTTATTTTTTGAAAATTAGTGGATTAACTTTAAAACAGGACGGCGTTACCTCGCCTTAGCTCAAAGAGAACGATTCTCTAAGGTAGTGAATCGGTTCCGTACTATCTGTACTGTATCTGCGGCTTCCGCCTTGTCCTGATTTAAATTTAATCCACTATATTTTAATGCGGAAATAGCAAGTTAAAACCTGTTTTCTGTTTTCAGACGACCTATTTGGCTTGCAGGGGCAGTATTTTCTTTCTTCTGTCCACCGCGTTTCAAATGCTTTTGATAAGCGGCGACATAGCCTGCTTTGGGTAGTCCTGCTAAGACGCCGATATGGGCTGCGGCGGATTTTGCCAAAGGTTCGAGTGTGTAGCCGCCTTCCAGTACGGAGACGATTTTGCCGGGGCAGCTTGATGCGGCTTGGATGATTTTGTGTGTCAACCAGGCGAAATCGGCTTCGTGCAGATTCAGACGACCTGTTTCGTCTTGTTTGTGTCCGTCGAAACCTGCGGACAGTAAGACCAGTTCGGGTTTGAATGCGGTCAGTTTGTGCAGCCATTGCTCGCGTACGGTGGTGCGGAAAACGCGGCTGCCGGTATTGGATGCGAAAGGCAGATGCAACATATTGGCGCCGCTGGCGGAATGGTTGGTTTTGGGAAATGGGAAGAGGTCGGTTTCAAAAAGGTTCATAAACAGGACGCGCGGATCGTCTTTGAAGATTTCCGCTGTGCCGTCGCCGTAATGGACGTCAAAGTCGATGACGGCGATGCGTTGGAGTCGATATTCGGCGATGGCATGCATGACACCTGTTGCGACATTGTTTAATAGGCAGAAACCGCCGGCTTTATCGCTGTGTGCATGGTGTCCGGGTGGGCGGACGGCGCAAAAGGCGTGCCATGCTTTCTTATTCATTACCATGTCCACCGCCTGAACGACAGCACCTGCGGCGTGACGGGCAGCTTTGAGCGAACCATGACTCATGACGGTGTCGCCGTCGAGACGGTAGATTTTGTCCGCTTGGGGCTGGCAGGCTTCGAGCGAGCGCAGATATTTGCGCGGGTGAACCAAGGCGAGGCGGGTATCGCTGATTTCTTCGGCTTCGGCAGTTTGAAGATGCCGCCAAATATCCTGACGTTTGAGCTCCGCCTCGATAACGGCAGTGCGTTCGGGCGAGTCGGGATGATCTGTGCCGGGTTGGTGTTGCGCAAAAACGGGATGAGAAATCCAGACCGTACGCGCATTTTTACCCAAGAGGCGGCGTAGGCGCGTACGCAGTCGTCGAATGAGTTTTTTCATGAGGAAAAGGGCGCGGAGCTTGTCGTTGGTAGGAAGGAATCAGGTTTTAAATGTCGTTGAAAATTCATTTTCAGACGACCTGACATGATAAATATGGTTAATAAATAGGGAAAGGCTTGGAAATTTTTCAGACGACCTTTAGAATAGCTTAATTTTGCGGTCGTACCAATGCTTTTTTCTGCCGCAAGCGGTGTTTTACTTAATTTTAATCTCTTAGAAAACGGACAAATTATGAATCAAACTGTGGCCCAATTTGCCCCTTTAGTGCTGATTATGGTGGTGTTCTACTTCCTGATCATGCGTCCTCAACAAAAGAAATTCAAAGCACACCAAGCCATGCTTGCTGCTTTGAAAGTCGGCGATAAGGTTGTTTTGGCAGCAGGTTTCAAAGGCCGCGTTACCAAAGTCGGCGAACAGTTTTTCACTGTGGACATCGGTCAAGGTGCAAAAATCGAAGTCGAAGTGGAACGTAACGCGATTGCCGCCAAAGCCGAGTAATCCGTATTTTTGCCAAGAGCCGCCTCGGAAAGCTGAGCGCGGCTGTTTGTCTTCATAATAAATCGAAGGTTTACCATGAACCGTTATCCTTTATGGAAATACCTGCTGATTGCGTGCACGATTTTGGTTGCCGTAGTGTATTCGCTGCCCAACCTTTTCGGTGAAACGCCCGCAGTGCAGGTATCAACCAACCGACAAGCCATCATTATCAACGAACAGACCCAGTCTAAAGTCGATGCCGCGCTGAAACAGGCAGGTATTCAGACTGACGGGATATTTATTGCGAACAACTCGCTGAAAGTGCGTTTCAAAGATACCGAAACGCAGCTTAAAGCCCGCGATGTTATCGAAAACACTTTGGGCGATGGCTATATCACCGCGCTCAACTTGTTGGCGGACAGCCCCGAATGGATGGCTAAAATCGGGGCTAATCCGATGTTCTTGGGCTTGGACTTGCGCGGCGGCGTGCATTTCACCATGCAAGTGGACATGAAAGCCGCGATGCAGAAAACGTTTGAACGTTATTCGGGCGACATCCGCCGCGAAATGCGCCGCGAAAAAATCCGTACCGGTACCATCCGTCAGATTGAAAACGGTTTGGTTGTCCCGATGCAGGACGCTGCTGACGTACAAAAAGCCATGCCTAAGCTGCGTCAGCTTTTCCCTGAGGCAAATTTGAACGCCGACGGCAATAACATCACGCTGACATTATCCGAAGAAGCGATTAACAAAGTACGTTCCGATGCGGTGAAACAAAACATCACTACTTTGCATAATCGCGTCAATGAGTTGGGCGTGGCTGAGCCTGTCATCCAGCAATCCGGCCTCGACCGCATCGTTGTGCAGTTGCCGGGTGTACAAGATACTGCCAAAGCAAAAGACATTATCGGCCGTACCGCAACTTTGGAAGTGCGCATGGTGGAAGACGACCCTGTCAAAGTGCGCGAGGCTTTGGAAGGCAATGTTCCGAGCGGTTTCGAGCTGTTGTCCAGTGGTGGCGATCATCCTGAAACCTTGCTGATTAACAAACAGGTTGAATTGACAGGCGACAATATCAATGACGCGCAACCCAGTTTCGACCAAATGGGCGCACCTGCCGTCAGCCTGAGCTTGGATAGCGCAGGCGGCAGTATTTTCGGCGAATTGACCGCCGCCAACGTCGGCAAACGCATGGCGATGGTGTTGATTGACCAAGGCAAATCCGAAGTGGTTACCGCACCGGTTATCCGTTCCGCTATTACCGGCGGACGCGTGGAAATTTCCGGCAGCATGACGCAGGCGGAAGCCAATGATACCTCTTTGTTGCTGCGTGCCGGTTCGCTCGCTGCACCGATGCAAATCGTGGAAGAGCGCACCATCGGCCCGTCTTTGGGTAAAGAAAACATTGAAAAAGGTTTCAATTCTACCTTGTGGGGCTTTGCCGCCGTTGCCTTGTTTATGGTGGTTTACTACCGCCTGATGGGCTTTTTCTCTACCATTGCCCTAAGTACCAATATTTTGTTCTTGGTCGGTATTTTGTCTGCCATGCAGGCAACGCTGACGCTGCCCGGTATTGCCGCATTGGCGTTGACGCTGGGTATGGCAATTGACTCCAACGTATTGATTAACGAACGTATCCGCGAAGAGTTGCGCGAAGGCGTGCCGCCGCAACAGGCAATCAACCTCGGTTTCCAACACGCATGGGCAACCATCGTCGACTCCAACCTGACCTCGCTGATTGCCGGTATCGCCCTCTTGGTATTCGGTTCCGGCCCGGTCCGCGGTTTTGCCGTCGTACACTGTCTGGGTATCCTGACTTCGATGTACTCATCCGTCGTCGTCTTCCGCGCCTTAGTGAATCTTTGGTACGGACGCCGCCGCAAATTGCAGAACATTTCCATCGGTGCAGTATGGAAACCCAAAGCCGAAACAGCGGCTGGCAAGGAGTAAGACATGGAACTCTTTAAAATCAAACGCGACATCCCGTTTATGAGCTACGGCAAACTGACGACCTTTATTTCGTTGGTAACCTTCATTGCCGCCGTATTCTTCCTCATCACCAAAGGTTTGAACTTCTCCGTCGAATTTACCGGCGGTACCGTGATGGAAGTGCAATATCAGCAGGGCGTGGACGTCAACAAAACCCGTGAAAAACTCGATACCCTGAAAATGGGCGATGTCCAAGTTCAGGCGTTGGGTACGAACAAACACATCATGATCCGCCTGCCCAACAAAGAAGGCGTAACTTCCGCGCAGCTTTCCAATCAGGTTATGGAATTGCTGAAAAAAGAGCAGCCTGACGTTACCCTGCGCCAAGTCGAATTTATCGGTCCGCAGGTCGGCGAAGAGCTGGTGACCAACGGTCTGATGGCATTGGGCTTTGTCGTAGCAGGTATCATCGTTTACCTGTCGATGCGCTTTGAATGGCGTTTCGCCGTATCCGCCATCATCGCGAATATGCACGACATCGTGATTATTTTGGGCTGCTTCGCCTTCTTCCAATGGGAATTTTCACTGACCGTGTTGGCGGGTATCCTTGCCGTATTGGGCTATTCCGTAAACGAATCCGTCGTCGTCTTCGACCGTATCCGCGAAAACTTCCGTAAACCGAGTATGCGCGGACACACCGTTCCGCAAGTCATCGATAATGCGATTACCGCCACCATGAGCCGTACCATCATCACCCACGGCTCGACCGAGGCAATGGTCGTTTCCATGCTGGTGTTCGGCGGCGCAGCGTTGCACGGTTTCTCAATGGCATTGACCATCGGCATCGTGTTCGGTATTTACTCTTCAGTCTTGGTCGCCAGCCCGCTCTTGCTGATGTTTGGTCTGAGCCGCGACAATATCGCGAAGGAAGTGAAGAAAAAAGAAGAAGTCGTGGTCTGATGGTTATGATTGCGATTTAAAGGGGTCGTCTGAAAACTTGGCAACAGGTTTTCAGACGACCTTTTTGTTTCGCCATCAAGCATGGCATTCAAACCGGCTTTGTGCTATATAGAGGGTTCGTTTTGAGCAGGTACGGCTTTACTCTGTGCCGGGCTGAAGAAAATGGCTTGCAAAAGCGTTAAGTATTAGCCAATCGGTTTGCACCGTCTGTTGCAGTATTTTCCGAATATAGCCTGTATCGTTTTGATGGTTTCACAAGGAATCCTGTTTAATAAGATGGATTCCGTTGTTTCAAATGAATTGAAAGATAAAATATGGATGCTTTACAACTTTTGACCACACGTCGCTCGTCTAAAAAACTTACCGCCCCCGCACCGAATGCGGAACAACTCGAATATATGCTGCAAGCGGCTACGCAGGTTCCCGACCATGGCAATATGCGTCCGTTTCGGTTTACCGTCATTCAAAGCGAGGCAGGCTTGCAACGTTTCCGCGAATTGTTGCACCAAACGGTTACTGAATTGAATTTTGGCGATGATGCGATGAAAAAAGCCGAGAAAGTCGGCAATATGGCGCCTATGGTGATCGGCGTGACTTTTGCGCCCAACCGCGAAGTGGCAAAACCCAAGCCTGAGTGGGAACAAATGTTGAGTGCGGGCTGCGCCACTTACGGGCTGCAGCTTGCCGCGTCTGCGCAAGGCTTTGACAATGTGTGGATTACTGGAATGTGGGTCAACAGCCCGCTCTTGCGCGAAGCGTTTGGTTGTGAAGACAAAGATAAAATCATCGGGCTGATGATGGTTGGTTCGCCGACTGAGGCGGGCAGTGGCGCAAAAAATACCGATTTGGAGCAGTTCGTGACGGTTTGGTAAATAGCCTGAAGAATCGGCTTAACACGAGTCTGTATTCTGAAAAGTGAATCGGCGATATAAAAGGTCGTCTGAAAACAGAAAATCCGTTTTCAGACGACCTTTTATTGTGACATCCTTTGATGGCAAACATCAAGCCGGATTCATGAAGCTTTCGATTTCTTGTAAGGAAATGTCGGGCGTCGCGCCGTGTCTGGAGGCGACTAGGGCGCCGAGTGCGCAGGCGAAGGTAATGGCTTCTTGCGGCTCGGCATTGTTGAGCAGTTTGTAGGTCAGCCCTGCCAAGAAGCTGTCGCCGGAGCCGACCGTATCGGCAACTTTGATGCGGAAGCCGCAGTGGCGGTAGAGTTCGCCGTCTTTGTATAAAATTGCGCCGTGTCCGCCTAAGGTGACGCAGATGGTTTGTGCGCCGGTCAACCGGTTGAGGTAGGCGATGTTTTGTTCGATGCTGTGGTAGGGCGAGCCGTAAATTGCGGACAGTTCGTACAATTCGTCGTCATTGAGTTTGAGCATATCTGCACGCTTCATGGTGGTGAGCAGGCGGTCGGTGTCGTAGTGGGGTTTGCGCAGGTTGACGTCGAAGATTTTAAATTTGGCTTTTTCCATCAGTTTGTCTAAAGCCGCACGGGAAATCTCGTCGCGGGCGGCAAGGCTGCCGAACACGAAGGCATCGGATTCAGCGACACGCTGCAAGGCGGCATCTTCGACGACGATGCGGTCCCAAGCGCAGGGATATACGATTTCGTATGACGCGCTGCCGCATTTGTCCAAGATGACTTTGACAAGGCTGGTATCGCATTCTTTGCACACTTGCAGCAGGTCGGTATTGACGTTTTTCGCTTGAATTTGGCGCAGCAGCTCTTCGCCGTCGGCATCATCGCCGCGACGGCTGATGATGGCAGTATCGACCCCGAAGGATTGCAAACGGACCAAAACGTTCAGCGGCGCACCGCCCAACACTTTGCCGCTTGGAAAATCGTCCCACAACACTTCGCCGAAACTGGTTACTTTCATTTTAGACCTTCCTTGCTTTGAGTTGATCGGTTGGAACTGCTGCGCTGCGTACGGCTTACCCATCATGTATTTGTAGTAAAACTCCAATACTTAGGCGCGTAAGCATTATGTTTTAAAATCTACCGACTGACAAGCAATCGCGGGTTTATCTGTCAGGAAGTTTGATTCATCACAATATTGCGTTGAAAGTGTTTGAGTGGAAGGGGGATTTTCGGTTTTGTTTTCTTTCGGATTGCCGGTTTTTATCATTCGGATAAGGTGGTTTTTTGAAATTTAAATACAAGTTGTGCGGGCATGTTTTCTTGATTGTCGATGGTATTGAAATTTGGCGCACAATAATCTTCTAGAAAACAAAGGTCGTCTGAAACCTGATCTTCGGTTTCAGACGACCTTTTCTATAGTGGATTAACTTTAAACCAGGACGGCGTTACCTCGCCTTAGCTCAAAGAGAACGATTCTCTAAGGTGCTGAAGCACCAAGTGAATCGGTTCCGTACTATCTGTACTGTCTGCGGCTTCGTCGCCTTGTCCTGACTTAAAGTTAATCCACTATATCTTTCGCAAGCCTTAAGCGGCTTCCCAATAATCGATGTAAAGCTGCAATTCCATCTGATTGCGCCATTCGTTTGCCACCGGGCGGTAAACCGTGCGGATGTATTCGGGGATGTCTTCGCTGCACCGCCAGAACATGGCTTCAAATTCGTAGCCGTCTTTTTGCAGCCAGACTTTTTTGTGTTTGCCCTCCGCGCCCAAAGGCTGCTGGCGGATGACGTGAAACTCGTCGGTAAAGCTCGGCGGCGCGAAGCCTTGTCCCCAAACATGGCGGGCGAGGTTTTGCGCCTGTTCCAACGTGATGTCGCAGGCTTTCAGGCTGCCGTCGGTGATGAAGGTTTGCGACAAATCGTCTTCGCACACCATTTCGCGCACGGCTTCTTCAAAGGCGGTCTGAAACGCGGGAATATTGTGTTCGAGTATGCTCAAGCCTGCCGCCATTGCGTGTCCGCCGAATTTCAAAATCAAATCGGGGTGGCGTTTGGACACCAAATCCAAAGCGTCGCGCAGGTGCAGGTTGGGAATGGAACGCCCCGAACCGCGCACTTCGCCGTTGTCCGCAGGGGCGAACACGATGGTCGGGCGGTAGAAGCGGTCTTTGAGGCGGCTGGCGACGATGCCGACCACGCCTTGATGAAAGTCGTCGCGGTAGGCGACCAGGGTCGTCTGACCCGAAGGCAGGGTTTCGGGAAAGGCGTTCAGCGCGTCTTGCAGCATGGACTGCTCGATTTCGCGGCGTTCGATATTGAGGTCGTTCAACTGCGCCGCCAATGTCTGCGCTTCTGCGTCGTCGCGCGCCAACAGGCAGGCGATGCCGACCGACATATCGTCCAGCCGTCCGGCGGCGTTGATGCGCGGACCGAGTGCAAAACCCATGTCAAAAGGCTGCGCTTTGCGCCAGTCGCGCCGCGCCACTTCAAACAAGGCGCGGATGCCGGGCCGCATTTTGCCGGAACGCATCCGTTTCAAACCTTGCGACACGAGGATACGGTTGTTGTGGTCGAGGGGGACGACATCGGCGACGGTGCCGAGCGCGACCAAATCCAAAAGTTCGCCCAGATTCGGTTCTTTAAGGTCGCCTGAAAAATAATCGCGGCTGCGTAATTCGGCACGCAACGCCATCAACACATAAAAAATCACACCCACGCCCGCCAGACTTTTGCTGGGGAAGCCGCAGCCTTTTTGGTTTGGATTGACGATGATGCAGTCGGGTACGGTTTCGGCGGGCAGGTGGTGGTCGGTTACGATCACGTCCAAACCCAATTCCTGCGCCCGCGCCACGCCTGCGATGCTGGCAATGCCGTTATCGACCGTAATCAGCAAATCCACGCCTTGCGCGGCGGCGATTTCGGCAAGCTCGGGCGTCAAGCCATAGCCGTGTTCGAAGCGGTTGGGTACGAGAAAATCCACCGCCGCGCCCATCGCCGCCAAGCCGCTCATGCCGACGGAACACGCCGTCGCACCGTCGGCATCATAGTCGGCGACAATCAGGATTTTTTCCTTGCGCTCGATGGCATCCGCCAGACGGCGGGCGGCGGCTTCGCAATTCGTCAGCGATTGATAAGGCAGGAGGCCGGCGAGTTTGTCGTCCAATTCGGCGGGACTCTGCACGTCGCGCGAGGCGCACAGCCGGGCGATTAAAGGGTCGGCGCCGGCGGTGAGCAAATCATCGAGGACGTTTTGGTTGACGGGGCGGGTTTGGATTTTGACAGGCATGGTGTGTGGAATATATTTTATGTATTCAAGGACGGAAAGGTCGTCTGAAAACGGGCGTAACGGGTTTATTAAAAGCTTGGGGTAAAGCCGCCGCCTATCATCATGGCAGGAATGAACAATACTGGGGTAAGTGCGTCAATAGTGAGCGTCAGTGGCGTCATCAAAATAGTGCCTATTACTTTCCCCGGACTGGTGTATACGCGAGAAGTGGTATAGCCGATGGAGACAGGAATGCTTTGTTCAAATTTGTAGTCGGCGGGCAGGTTTTTCGGGGTGGCGTAGTATTTGCCTTTGGCGTGAACACAGCGGTGGTAGACAGTGTTATTTCTACCTTTGCCGGTTTCAAATGACAGGTTTTTCAGTTTGGCGATTTCATCAGCTTTTTGAGTGTCGTAGCGTAGGCAGAAATCGGTGGTGAAATCGGCTTCTTTTTCATTGTTCACCACAACAGGCAAGGCTTTGAGGTCTTTTTTGTATTTTTTGGCATCGGCAATTTGGAATTTTTTGTCGAGTTTGACATTGAGGATGGGCGTCAGGTCTTTTGAATCTTTGGCATTAATGACGAACCAGTATTTTTCGCCCATCATGACGATGCTGCCTTTTTCAAGTTGGTCATTGTCTTTGTTGACGATACCGAAAGAATGTACTTGGTCGGAAGTAATCGGATGAAAAGTGATTTTTTCTACTTTTTTATCCTCTTCCCACATTTCTTGAGTCATACAGCCGTTTAATGATAAGGCGAGGAGGGCAGTGAGGGTAAGGCGAAGTTTCATAAGTGTAGTCCTTGAAAAGGTCGGTTTGTTTTATTGTTAAAGGGATGTCTGAAAAATGACGGTATATTTTAATAAGATTATATGAAATTTGAAAAGGTCGTCTGAAAACGGGGCGGTGGGATTTACAGAACCCCCAACCCCGTTTTCAGACGACCCCGATATTTATTCTGCCCAATCCTGCGTTTCTTCCGAATCGCTCTGACCGCCTTCCATGATGGATTTGATTTCTTGGAAGAGGGCGCGGAAGTTTTTCGGCGGTTTGTTTTGTTCCTGCTCTTTTTTCGTGTTGCGGATTAAGGTGCGCAATTTGCCTGCGTCGGCATGGGGGAAGTCCGCCATGAATTGGGTGATTGCGTTGTCGTCCGCCAAGAGGCGCGTGCGGGCTTGTTCGACGCGTTGCAAGAAGGCGTTGTGGGCGGTATTTTCGCCGCGTAGTTTGGCGAGGAAGGCTTCGATGGGCGCGGGGTCGGTGTCTCGCATGAGCCTGCCGATGAATTGGCTTTGGCGTTTGAGCGCGCCGTTGGACGTGATTTTTTTGTAGGTAACGACGGCTTCGTACAAGTCCTCGTCCAAGCCGATTTTTTTCAGCGTATCGGTCGAGAGTTTGGTCAACTCCATGCCCAAAGCCTGCAAATCGTTCATCTGCTTTTTCATTTGGGTTTTGCTGACCCATTCGTCTTCGTTTTCAAACATTTTGATAAACCTTTAATTTTGTTTCGGGTATTTTAGCACGTTCGGGCAGGTTTCACGTCAACGCCCTGTTGAAACGGCGTTTTCAGACGATCTCTTATAGTGGATTAAATTTAAACCAGTACGGCGTTGCCTCGCCTTGCCGTACTATTTGTACTGTATCTGCGGCTTCCGCCTTGTCCTGATTTAAATTTAATCCACTATATCTTCTGCGGCGGTATTTTTGCCGAGGTCGTCTGAAAACGGTTAAAATGCCGCAAACCTCTGTCAGGAAACCTTTTATGCTGTTCAACCACACCGCCTCCGAGCTGACCGGCTTATGCGGGCACGCCTTGGATTTGGCAAAAAACATGGGCGCGGCTGCTGCCGAAGCCGACTTTAGCGAATCCATCGGACAAAGCGTCAGCGTACGGCTGGGCGAAATCGAACAAATCGAATTCCAGCAAGACAAATCGCTGGATATTACCGTGTACGTCGGCAAACGCAAAGGCCGCGCCAGCACCGCCGACTTCTCCGAAAAAGCCCTGCAAGACACCGTCAAAGCCGCCATCGACATCGCCCGCTATACCGCCGAAGACGATTGCGCAGGTCTGGCAGATGCTTCACTGATGGCGCAACACGTCGGCGACCTCGACCGTTACCACGAATGGGATTTAAGCACGGAAGCCGCCGTCGAGTTGGCAAAACAATGCGAACAAGCTGCCCTGAGCGCGGATGAACGCATCGAAAACTCCGAAGGCGCAGGCGTTCAGACCGGACATTACCAATACGTTTACGGCAACACCCACGGCTTCACCGCCCACCAACAAGGCACGCGCCACAGCATTTCGTGCAGCATCGTCGCCGCCGACGAAAATGGCATGCAGCGCGACTACTGGTACGACGCTGCCTGCCGCCATCAAGACATGGACAGCCCCGAGCAAATCGGCAAAACCGCCGCCGAGCGTACCTTACGTCGTCTGAACAGCCGCAGCATCCCGACAGGCAGCTATCCCGTCCTCTTCGATACCACCGTCGCAGGCGGGCTTATCGGACACCTCGTCGGCGCACTCAGCGGCGGCGCGCTCTACCGCCAAAGCAGTTTCCTGATTGACAGCATAGGCAGAAAAGTCCTGCCCGACTTCCTCAGCCTGCGCGAAGAGCCGCACATCCCCCGCGCCTTCGGCAGCACCTATTTCGACTCCGAGGGCGTCGCCACGCAGCCGCGTTTCGTCATCCGCGACGGCATTGTCGAAGGCTATTTCCTCAGCAGTTACAGCGCGAGAAAACTCGGTATGCAGACCACGGGCAACGCCGGCGGCGCGCACAACCTTTATTTGAACCATACGCACGAAACGCAGTCCGACCTGCTGAAAGAAATGGGCACGGGATTGTTGGTTACCGAACTGATGGGGCAGGGTGTGAACACCATCACGGGCGACTATTCGCGCGGCGCGGCGGGTTTTTGGGTGGAAAACGGCGTCATCAGCCACCCCGTCCAAGAAATCACCATCGCCGGCCGCTTGCAGGATATGTACCTCGGCATCGTCGGCACTGCCAACGACGCGCTGCGCCGCTCTTCCAACAAAATCGGTTCGGTACTGATTGAGAGCATGACCGTGGCGGGGGAGTAGGTTTTAGGGCGGGCGGGTCGTCTGAAAGCCACAGTCTCGGCGAAACACTGCCTGAAGACAGGATTTAGTCGTGCAAAACCGGACAATCTGTGGCATAATCCGCCCGTCTTTACAAAAAGACTTCAGGAGTTTGAACGGGTTTCCTGCTCGTCAAACTTGTCCGAACCGAATGACGGTTCTTTTATTTTTCGGAGTTATCCATCATGGCATTGACCGTAGAACAAAAAGCACAAATTGTTAAAGATTTCCAACGTAAAGAAGGCGATACCGGTTCTTCTGAAGTACAAGTCGCTCTGTTGACTTTCCGTATCAACGACCTGACTCCCCACTTCAAAACCAACCCTAAAGACCACCACAGCCGTCGCGGCCTGTTGAAAATGGTCAGCCAACGTCGCCGTCTGTTGTCTTACTTGCGCCGTACTCAACCTGATACATACCGCAACCTGATCACCCGCTTGGGTCTGCGCAAATAATTGCTGCTTTACCGGACACCGCTTGCGAAAGCGGTGTTTTTTCATATGGGCTGACGATAAACAATAGGGCAGGTTTGTCGGGGTCGTCTGAAAAAGGTCGTCTGAAAACATATCCGTCTCTTAAGCCTCATCGTTTCAGGATAAATCATGGATCAAAAACTGACCAATCTGTTCGCCAAATACCAAAATAACGTGGCTTTCTCCTCGCGCCCCTGTATCGCCTCCGTACATGATTTGGGTTTGATGGATGAAACCTTGCTGAATTTGGCGGTCATCAACCAAGCCCGCGAAGATGTTTTATTGCTGATTCAAAATGGCGCGGACGTCAACAAACAGGGGGAAATGGGTTTTACGCCTGTTCAAAATGCCTGCTTCAACGGCAATGTGGCAATACTTGAAATACTTTTGGCAAACGGTGCCAACCCGAACATCAAAAATGAATTAGGCAATAAGGCAGCGGATTATGTCACTGACGAGCGGCATGGGAAAAAGAAGGCAAAAGAAATGATGGCATTGTTGAAATACTATAAAAATCATCAATCAAAATGAAACATACGGCTCGAAATTTCAGCCGGTGTTTGCCTGACTCGATTTGTTTTCCCTGACCTTTTGAATGGACAATATGAATATTTACGACTTCACCTTAAACGATGCCCAAGGCGATCAGGTTTCCCTGAGTGTTTACCGAGGAAAGGTGCTGCTGATTGTCAACACCGCGACGCGCTGAGGATTGACGCCGCAATATACGGCATTGCAGCAGCTTTATGAACGTTACAACGAGCAAGGTTTGGAGATATTGGATTTTCCGTGCAACCAATTTCGCGGACAGGCGCCGGAGAGCAGTCGGGAAATTGCTTCCGTCTGTCAGACGAAGTTTGGTACTGCATTCAAAATTTTTGACAAAATCGATGTCAACGGCGCATCCGCATCGCCGCTTTATATTTATTTGAAGGCACAACAGCCGAAGGATAGGGGCGGGCATATGTTGAAAGAAGCGGTGTTGCGGCTGGCGGCATGGGGCAGTAAGCATCAGGCGGGCGATATCCGCTGGAACTTCACCAAATTCCTGATTAATCGGCAAGGCGAAGTGGCGGCACGGTTTGCGCCCAGCGTAACGCCGGAAGAAATAGAAAATGATATCAAGAAGTTGCTGTAAGGGCGCATACCGTTTCAGACGACCTTGTCTGAAAAAACGTGCCGAAACCTTACGGTTTTTCACATTCGCGCGCCTTGAAAGTAGGGCGCATTATCTTTATGTTAAGGGAAACCGGTTATTCGGGAAGTGTAAAATATCGGTTTGAGATATCCAATAAGATTCAATAAGATAGATTGAAATTGCGGCTAAACGCGCCGACTTGAGCGGCATGAAGCGGGTTCGGAATTTAAAGGAGCAAAGATGCAGTATTTCGGTGTGGGTTTTTTAGTGTTATTGTTTTTGGAAATTATGTCCATCGTTTGGGTGGCGGATTGGCTGGGCGGCGGATTCGCTTTCCTGCTGATGATAGTCAGCTTTATCGGCGGCACGATGATGCTGCGCCATACGGGGCTGTCCGGCATTTTGCTGGCGGGTGCGGCCATCCGCAGCGGGGACAATATTTCCATGTATCAGATGCTGTGGCCGATACGTTATACCGTCGCTGGGATTTTGCTGCTCAGTCCGGGCTTTGTGTCCACCATTATCGCCTTGCTGCTGCTTTTGCCGATTAAGGGTCGGCCTGCGGCTCAAATGAATACGCAGTCTTTTCGTCAGCAAGCCTTTACGCGCCGTGGTGAAGATGACGGCGATATCATCGAAGGCGAATACACGGTGACCCGCGCCGATCCGCAAACCAAACACCAAGACTATATCGAACACAAACGCGATTAAACGGTGGAAAATCGGCATGGCGGCAGCATTCCGACTGCCCGGTTTTGGAAAGGTCGTCTGAAAAGATTTTCAGACGACCTTTTATCTATATGAAAAAATGACTGAAAATGTCATGCAGTTTCGCCCGAAACAGACAGTCAATGCTATACTTGCCAACTTATTGTCGATGAAAACCGGCTTGAAACAGCCGTTACGGAAACGAGAAATCAAGATGAGCAGAATCCAGCAAACCTTTGCCGCACTTGACGGCGCAAAAGCCCTGATTCCCTATATTACCGTAGGCGATCCCGATCTCGATACCACGCTTGCGCTGATGCACAGTTTGGTTGAAAACGGCGCCGACATCCTGGAATTGGGCGTTCCCTTTTCCGACCCGATGGCGGACGGTCCGACCATCCAGCGCGCCGCCGAGCGTGCGTTGGCAAACAAAGTTTCCCTCAACGACGTATTGAACATCGTACGCCGCTTCCGCGAAACAAACGGCCACACGCCCGTCGTCCTGATGGGTTATCTGAACCCGATTCATAAAATGGGTTATCAGGCATTTGCCCAAGCGGCTGCCGAAGCGGGTGTGGACGGCGTGCTGACCGTCGATTCCCCTGTCGAAACCATCACCCCGTTGCACGACGAACTCAAATCGCGCGGCATCGACTGCATCTTCCTGATTGCCCCGACCACGACCGAAGAGCGTATCCAAACCATCGCCCGCGTTGCAGGCGGCTTTGTCTATTACGTTTCGCTCAAAGGCGTTACCGGCGCGGCAAGTTTGGATACCGAAGAAGTTTCGCGTAAAATAGAGCTTTTGCGCAAGTATATCGACATCCCGATCGGCGTCGGCTTCGGCATCAGCAACGCCGAAAGCGCGCGCAAAATCGGCACCGTTGCCGATGCCGTCATCGTCGGCAGCCGCATCGTCAAAGAAATTGAAAATAACGCAGGCCGCGAAGCAGAAGCCGTCGGCGCGTTGGTAAAAGAATTAAAAGACGCAATCCGTTAAGGCCTTTTCCGAAAACACACGCAAAGGTCGTCTGAATCCCGAATTCCAAGGAGTCATCCATGAGTTGGTTAGACAAAATCCTACCGCCCAAAATCAAAAACCGCAGCAAAAGCGAAGGCTCGTCCAACGTTCCCGAAGGCCTGTGGCACAAATGCCCTTCCTGCTCGGCAACCATCTACTCAACCGAACTTCAGCAAAACGACCAAGTTTGCCCGAAATGTAACCATCACAACCCGCTTTCCGCGCGCGAACGCCTCAATTTGCTTTTGGACGAGGAAGGCCGCGAAGAAATCGCCGCCAATATCAAACCGACCGACCCGCTGAAATTCAAAGACAGCAAAAAATATCCCGAACGCTTGGCCGCAGCGCGCAAAGCCACCGGCGAAGATGATGCGTTGGTCGTGATGAAAGGCTTTATGAACGGCCTGCCCGTCGTGATTGCCGCCTTCGAATTCCGCTTTATCGGCGGCTCTATGGGTTCCGTCGTCGGCGAACGCTTCGTCCAAGGCGTGCGCCGCGCCGTAGCCGACAACTGCTCTTTCATCTGCGTTGCCGCATCGGGCGGTGCGCGGATGCAGGAAGGTGTCAACTCATTGATGCAGATGACCAAAACCAGCGCGGCATTGCATCTTCTGACTGAAAAACACCTGCCGTTCATCTCCGTCCTGACCGACCCGACCATGGGCGGCGTATCCGCCAGTTTCGCCTTCCTCGGCGATGTCGTGCTTGCCGAACCCAACGCCCTTATCGGCTTTGCCGGTCCGCGCGTTATCGAACAAACCGTCCGTGAAACCTTGCCCGAAGGCTTCCAACGCGCAGAGTTCCTGCTGGAGAAAGGCGCTATCGACCAAATCGTCGACCGTCGCAGCATGAAACAGCGCATCAGCGACCTGATTACCCTGCTGCGCCGCGAAGACAAAGTCAACGCTGCTTAAACTAGGAAGGTTTGAGCTAAACAAAGGTCGTCTGAAAACTGATTTTTCGGTTTTCAGACGACCTTTTTGTAAAGTGTTCCCACTCAGTGGCTGAACGTTAGATACACGGCAGCAAGTAACAGATATAGTGGATTGGGGCAGGTAGCGCAACCAGTTTATTGAAAAGAGCGCGGGATGGCGATGAAGATGAATCGGTTGATTCGTTGTTTTTTTGCCATCATCCACACTAAAAAAGGTCGTCTGAAAACATACTTTCAGACGACCTTTTCAAGTTTGGCTTCCGTATCTGTCAAACAATCTGATCGGATGCAGCCGCGTCAATCAGTAACGACCCGGAACGGTTCCCATACGCTGTTTCAGCGAGGTTTGCGGCTCGTTGAACAGGGATGCGTAGAAGGTCGCGTTGGTCATGACTTTTTTGACGTAGTCGCGCGTTTCGGTGAAGGGGATGGTTTCGGCGTAAATCGCGCCTTCCAGAGGCGTAGAAGCCTGCCAGTTGCGGGCGCGGCCGGGGCCGGCGTTGTAGCCTGCGGTTGCCATCACTTCGTTGTTTTGCAGGCGGCGTTTGGCATCTGCCATATACCATGTACCCATGCGGATGTTGCCGTCCATGGTGTAGAGTTCGCTGCTGCTCATGCCGATTTTGCCGGCGATTTCGCGGGCGGTGGCAGGCATAACCTGCATCAGGCCTTGCGCGCCGACGCTAGATTGCGCGCCCATGACGAAGCGGCTTTCTTGGCGGATCAGACCGTAAACCCAAGCGGGATCGATGCCTGCTTGCGAGGCGTAGCGGACGGTGGTCTCTTTAAACGGAGAGAGGTAGCGCAGGTTGTAGTTGAGTTTGCGCTCGGTCCGGTCGGCGCTGTTGATCGCCATGTCGTAGAACTGGTTTTCAAAGGCGACTTGCGCGGCAGTCAGGAGGTTGTCCTCGTTGAAGTCGCGGGTGGCGAAACGCCATTCTGCCTGCGCCTGACGGCGCATTTTGGCATCGTTGCTGCTTTGGCTGTTTTTAAACAGAACCAGCGCGCGTTTGATGGCGCCGTCGTCTGCCATGCGGCGGACGTCTTTTTTATCGGCGTCGGAAACGTTGTTTTTGGTATTGACGCGGCGGCCGAGTTCTTCACCTGCTAAGACGGCGTAGAAATTACGTCCGCTTGCGGCGGCTTTTTCGTACATTTCTTTAGCATGGCTTTGGTTGCCTTGTGCGGCGTAGCTGCGGCCCAGCCAGTATTGCCAAGTCGGGTCTTTTTGCAGGTTGTCGGGCATTTGTTGGATGATGCCGGACAATTCGTTCCAGCGTTGCAGGCGCAGGGCGGCGCGGGCGTACCATTCAAACTGCTCGTCGGTCAGTTGTTTGCGGTCGGAAACGCGGTTGTAGTAGCTCAACGCGGTCTGCATGTTTTGATTTTGCGCTTGGTAGAGTCCCAATACGCCCCATGCGAAGCTGCTTTGTTCGCGGCTCAAGCCGGATTCTATGCCGGACAGCGTGGAGGCTGCGGAGGAGGATTTGCGCGCGTCTTTGCCGATGACGTTCAAAAGGCTGTATTCGCGCGCACCTTGCGAGCCGCCTTCAAACGGGCTGCCTAAGGCGGCTGCCAAGCTGCGTGCGTCGCTGGTTTGGCTGTTGCTCAACAATCCGCGTACGCGACGCCATGCGTCGTTGCTGTTCAGACGACCTGCCGATGCCGCGCTTTCGACCAGGCGGGTACAGCCTGCGGGCAGCTTGTTCGTAACGCGCACAAGCTCTGCCGCCATGTTGTAGCTGCCGCTGCTCAGTTCAGCATAGCATTGCACTTCCTGTACCCGGCCCGCCGCATTCAGCTTTTTGTTTTCTTGGCGGAACACATCCCATTGTCCACGCGCGCCGAGGCTTTTGAGCCATTCGTTGCGGACGTTTTCAGCCATCGCGCTGTCGCCCGCCTGCGCCAAGAATTGTTGCACCCACATATCGTCGCCGCGTTTGGCAGCGTCCAGCGCGCCTTGATATTGGCCGTAATCGGACAATACTTTGGATTCGCCTTCCGCGCGGCGGGCGGGGATGGAGGCCGGTTCGGTCAGGGAAGAGGCAGGCTCTTTGGATGAGGTGTCGTTTTCAGAGACGCACGCCGACAAGACGGCTGCGGCAATCAGGCTGAGTGAGAGGGAAAATATGCGTTGTGCGTTCATTACTTGCCGTATCTTTATTAGAATCAATTAGAACCGTATTTTAAACGATTTGGCGGCATTATCCGAATCTGAAACCGATATTTACATTAACCGCGTAATCAGGGACAACAAAAAGGTCGTCTGAAAAGCGGAATGGCTGTTTCAGACGACCTTTGAGGCATGGGCAAAGTTTACATGCAGCCTTCGTTTTGCAGCAGGGTAAACAGGGGAACGCCGTTTTCGCGGATTTTGCTGCCGCCGATCAAGTCCGTAAATTCCAAAATCGCCGCCGCTTCAACGACTTCTCCGCCGAGTTTGCGGATTAATTCCACGCCTGCGAGCATGGTGCCGCCGGTTGCGACCAGGTCATCGACCAGCAGCACGCGCGCGCCGGGTTTGACCGCGTCTTTGTGGATTTCGACTGTCGCTTCGCCGTATTCCAGCGCGTAGCTTTGCGAAATCGTATCAAAAGGCAGCTTGCCCTTTTTGCGGATGGGGACGAAGCCGACGTTCAATTGATACGCCAACGCCGCGCCGATGATGAAGCCGCGTGCGTCCAAGCCAGCCACGACATCGATTTTCTGACCCATATAGCGGTAAACCAGCAAGTCCACCAAAAGACGGAAATATTCCGCGCTTTGAAGCACCGGCGTAATGTCGTGAAATAAAATGCCTTTTTGCGGCCAGTTTTCGATTTTGCGGATTTTGTCCGCCAATGCGGCGACGCCCATAGCCTCAGGATGAACCAACATTTTGCGTGTTCCCAAATGAAAAGTTTTTAACATGACATTGTAGCCGTCAGACCGTCTGTTGCCAAATCCATCGGGGCGGTTTAACCGTTCCCCGAAGCATTCATGACATGGCGTGCGACACGGTAATGCGGCTCAATCATCTTTAAGATTAATAAAGGTCGTCTGAAACGCCGGAAGATGGGTTTCAGACGACCTTTTGTGTTTCATAACGTGAATATGGATTTATTGATGCGCGGCGAGGAATTGTTCCAATTCTTCTTTGAAAGGCATCCCGTTTTGCGCGCCGTCTTGGGTAATGGAAAGCGCGGCGGCGGCACATGCCTTACGGACGGCAGTTTCGATGCCTTGATTCCAGAAGACGGACAACGCGCCGTTGAATGCGTCGCTGGCGCCGGTGGTGTCGGCAGTGTCCACTTTAAAGCTGGAAACATAACGCAAACCGTCTTTTCCGTCTTTATAGACTGCGCCTTTGTCGCCCATGGTCATCAGGACGGGGCAGGGGGCTTTTAGAATCAGCTCTTCGGGATTCAAATCTTGCGACAGGCCGAGACAGTCGGCAAGTTCGTAGCGGTTGGGGGTTAGAAGAGTGACCAATTCCCATAATTCCGGAGGCAGGAATTGGGCGGGAGCCGGGTTGAGGATAAAGGGCTTGCCGTATTTCTTCGCCAATTTTGCGGCGGTGATGACGCAGTCCATCGGAATTTCGAGCTGGCTCAAAACCACATCGGCGGAGGCGATTTGCTGCTCGGCGTTTTCGATGTCGGCAACCGTCAGCCCCATGTTGGCTCCGGCGATAACGATAATGGCGTTTTCATCGTCGGCAACGGTAATGTTTGCCATGCCGCTGGGCAGGCCGGTGAGGGTTTGGATGTGTTCGGTAAAGATGCCTTCGCGGCAGAGGTTGGTGGTCATTTCATAGCCGAAATCGTCATCGCCGACCGCGCCGACTATACAGACGTCCGCCCCCAAACGCGCTGCTGCAATCGCTTGGTTTGCGCCCTTGCCGCCCATGAAGCGGTGAAATGAATTGCCCAGCAATGTTTCACCCGCTCTGGGAAATTTTGAAGCACGGGTGACTAAATCCATATTGATACTGCCGATAACGACGATTTTAGCTTGGAGCATCCTTGATATCCCTTTTATAAAATGCACTAGGCTGTTGAACAGCCTTATTTTTGTCTGCTGTTGTGCAATGTATGATTAGCCCAAATAAATAGTCTGAAATTGTACCTGCTAATATTATAAATGCAAAATTAATTGTCAATTTCATATTACTTTGGATTAATTTTGTTGCGATAAAATCAACATATCATAGGATTTAAAGCAGGAATGGCGACGTTTGGGGATGAATTGTTTTTATTTTAACAACCTGTGTTGCAACGCGGGCAGCCTGGTGCGCACGCTTTGCATCCTCGCAGCGTCCAAATCGGCGATGACGGTGCCTTCGCCTTCGGGCAATACGTCCAAGATTTCGCCCCACGGATCGATAATCATGCTATGACCGAACGTTCGCCTGCCGCTTTCGTGTTCGCCGCCTTGCGCCGAAGCGATGACGTAGCATTGGTTTTCCACCGCGCGGGCGCGCAGTAGCAATTCCCAATGCGCTTTGCCTGTCGTGTAAGTAAAGGCGGCGGGCAGCAGCAAAACGTCAAACGGCTGCTGGGCGCGGAAAAACTCGGGAAAGCGCAAGTCGTAGCACACGCCGGCGGCAAGCGGCACGCCGTCGGCAGCCAATTTCGGCACATCGCCGCCTGCGCTGATGGTGTCCGCCTCGGCATAGCGTTCGCCCAAACCTGAAAAACCGAACAGGTGCATTTTGTGATACAGCCCGATTTGCGTGCCGTCGCGGTCGTACACCAACATCGTGTTCATCACTTTGCCCGCATCGGGGCTTTGCAGCGGAATCGTGCCGCCGAACAGCACCACGCCGCATTCCGCCGCCGTCTCGCTCAAGGTCGTCTGAAAACGAGCGTAGCGGGTTTCACCTAAACTGCTACCGACTAAAGGTTCGGCGAAAGCCAGTTTGTCAGTATCTTTACGCCCCATCAGCGACCAATATTCGGGCAACAGCACCCAATCCGCGCCTTGCTCGGCTGCTTGGCGCACGAGGCGTTTCATGGTGTCGATATTGGCATCGGGGTCGGTGGACGAAATCATTTGCACGGCGGCGGCGCGGATGTTTTGCATGGCGGTTTTCCTGTCGGGTCGTCTGAAAAGGGCAAAGGATGGTTTGTTGTATAGTGGATTAACTTTAAATCAGGACAAGGCGACGAAGCCGCAGACAGTACAGATAGTACGGAACCGATTCACTTGGTACTTCAGCACCTTAGAGAATCGTTCTTTTGAGCTAAGGCGAGGCAACGCCGTACTGGTTTAAAGTTAATCCACTATATAACGAAATCGTTTCAAAAAAACAATCAATAAGGAAAGCAGCGTTTCAGACGACCTGTTGTTTTTCTGAGCCGTTTTTATGATGATTTGAACGGCAGGTTTGGCATTACTTTATATAAATATATTATTTTTTATTTTTTGTTGATTTTAAAAAAGAATTTTTTAAATGCTAATAAATCGATAAAATATAAATGTTTTCAAAACTTAACGTCTGTATATAAACCGTTGATTCTTTGTTTGGTTATTTCATAATTGGGCAGATTTCTTGAAAATTTGTATTGTTACGGTTTGCTAAGTTGGAAGTTATCCGATAAGGTGTACTACAAGCGGTTACATCCGTGAGTATGAAATTAATCAATAAGATAGTTGATTAAGCAATTAAAACTGTTAAATCCCACAAAAAAACGGACAGGTTATTCTCAACCGTTTGCATATCAAACCGTTTGCACACCAAACAGAAAGGAAAAAACCATGCTTCATTATGCAGTTGTTTTCTTCGTCATCGCCATTATTGCAGCCGTACTGGGCTTTGGCGGTATTGCAGGCAGCGCGGCAGGTATCGCTAAAATCCTGTTTGTCGGTTTCCTGATTTTGTCAGTGTTGTCCCTGATTTTTGGCAAGAAAAAATAAAACTGACAAACAGATAAGGCGTAACCACGCTACCTTCTGAATGAACGTTTTTTAAAACAAAGGTCGTCTGAAATTTTCAGACGACCTTTCTTCATGTCAAACCCTAATCTTCATACGCTTCCATCGGCGGGCAGGTGCAGACCAAATTCCGGTCGCCGTACACGTCGTCCACGCGGTTGACGCTCGGCCAGAATTTGTTTTCGCGCACGAAAGGCAGCGGGAAAACGGCTTCTTCGCGGGAGTACGGATGCGCCCATTCGCCGGTTACGTCGGCGGCGGTGTGCGGGGCGTTGACCAGCGGGTTGTCGTCTTTCGGCCATTCGCCGCGTTCGACTTTCAACACTTCCTGTTTGATTTGTTTCAGGGCGGCGATGAAGCGGTCGAGTTCGGCTTTGCTCTCGCTTTCGGTCGGTTCGATCATCAGCGTGCCGGCAACGGGGAAGGAGACGGTTGGGGCGTGGAAGCCGTAGTCCATCAGGCGTTTGGCGATGTCGGTTTCGGTGATGCCGCTTTCGGCTTTGAGCGGACGCAAATCGACGATACATTCGTGCGCGACGCGGCCGTTTTTGCCTGTGTAAAGGACGGGATAGTCTTCGCTCAGGCGTTTGGCGACGTAGTTGGCGTTGAGCAATGCCCAGCGCGTTGCCTGCTCCATGCCTTGTTTGCCCATCATGGTCAGGTACATCCAAGTAATCGGCAGGATGGACGCGGAACCGAAGGCTGCGGCGGCAACGGCGGTTTGCTCGGCACTGGCGCTGTGCGTGTCGGTCAGCACATGACCTGGGGCAAACGGGGCGAGGTGGGCTTTCAGACCGATGGGGCCCATGCCCGGACCGCCGCCTCCGTGAGGAATACAGAAGGTTTTGTGCAGGTTCATGTGCAACACGTCCGCGCCGACTTCGGCGGGCTGCATGATGCCGATTTGGGCGTTGAGGTTGGCGCCGTCCATGTAAACCTGTCCGCCGTTTTCATGGATGATGCGGCAGATGTCGCGGATGCCTTCTTCGTACACGCCGTGGGTGGACGGATAGGTAATCATGATGGCGGACAAGGTGTCGCGGTGTTGCTCGGCTTTGGCTTTCAAATCGTCGATGTTGACGTTGCCGTGTTCGTCGGTATCGACGACGACGACTTTCAAACCGAGCATGGCGGCGGTGGCGGGGTTGGTGCCGTGGGCGGATTTGGGAATCAGGCAGATGTTGCGGTTTGCTTCGCCTTGGGCTTCCTGATAGCGGCGGATGGCGAGCATACCGCTGTATTCGCCCTGCGCGCCGGAGTTGGGCTGGAAGGAAATCGCGTCAAAGCCGGTGATGGCTTTCAGGCTGTTTTCCATGTCGGTCAGGAGCTCGCGGTAGCCTGCGGTTTGGGTTTCGGGGGCGTAGGGGTGGATGTTGGTGAACTCCGCCCAAGTAATCGGCAGCATTTCAGCGGTGGCGTTGAGCTTCATGGTGCAACTGCCCAGCGAAATCATGCTGCGGTTCATCGCCAAATCGCGGTCTTCGAGTTTTTTCAGGTAGCGCAGCATTTCGTGTTCGGTGTGGTAACGGTTGAACACGGGATGCTGCAAGATATTGTCTTGACGCAGGAATTCGGTTTTCAGACGACCTTTGACGTCGTCTGAAAGCGTGAAGGTGTTGTTGCCGGTGAAGGCGTAGTACAACACGGCAAGGTCTTCGCGCACGGATGTTTCGTGGAAGGCGGCGGCGATTTGGGTGTCGCTGACGCGGCGCAGGTTGTAGCCCAGTTCCAAAGCGGTTTGGAACGTTTTGTCCGCTTTGTCTTTGCTGCCGAAATCAACGGTAACGGTATCGAAGAAGACTTTGTGAACCACATTCAGGCCGTCTGAAACCAACGCGTCGGCAAAGGCGGAAGCCAGCGCGTGAATGCGGTTGGCGATGCGTTTCACGCCTTCGGGGCCGTGATAAACGGCGTACATGCCCGCCAAGTTCGCCAGCAATGCTTGCGCGGTGCAGATGTTGGACGTGGCTTTTTCGCGGCGGATGTGTTGCTCGCGGGTGGACAACGCCATGCGCAGCGCGGGTTTGCCCGATGCGTCTTTGGATACGCCGATGATGCGGCCCGGGGCGGAGCGTTTGAACTCGTCTTTAAACGCGAAATAAGCGGCGTGTGGCCCGCCGAAGCCCATCGGTACACCGAAGCGTTGCGTGTTGCCCAACGCGATGTCCGCGCCCAACTCGGCAGGCGATTTCAGCAAGACCAAGCTCATAATGTCGGCGGCAACGGCAACAACCGTGCCTTTGGTTTTCAGACGACCTATAACATCCTGCAAGTCTTGCACATCGCCGTCTTTGCCGACGTATTGGAACAGCGCGCCGAAGTATTCGCCCTCATCCGCTTTGGCAAAATCGCCAACCACCAGCTCGAAGCCGAAATATTTGGCGCGGGTTTTCATCACGTCCAAAGTCTGTGGATAAACGCGCTCGTCCACAAAGAAACGCTCGGATTTCACCTTGCCCACGCGGTGCGCCATTGCCATCGCTTCAGCGGCGGCAGTTGCCTCGTCCAACAAAGACGCGCCTGCCACAGGGAAGCCGGTCAAATCGATGCACACCTGCTGGAAGTTCAACAACGCTTCCAAACGCCCCTGCGCGATTTCCGCCTGATACGGCGTGTAGGCGGTGTACCAGCCCGGATTTTCCAATACGTTGCGCAAAATCACGTTCGGCACGCGGGTCGGGTAATAGCCCAAACCGATATAGGATTTGTTGATCACGTTTTTCGCCGCAATGGCTTTCAGCTTCGCCAAAGCATCCGCCTCGGTCAGGGCTTCGGGCAGGTCAAGTTCGGACGGCATACGGATGCTTTGCGGCACGGTGTTGCCGACAAATTCGTCCATGCTTTTCTCGCCGAGCGCTTCCAAAAGCGCGGCCTCGTCGCCGAAACTCAAATGACGCGCGGCAAATTCGTTGGGGTTGAACAGTTCGGATAGTTTCATTTCTACTCCTTCGGTTTTGTAGGAATCTGCCGCGAAGGCAGGTGTTTTGATGTTTCAGACGACCTTGCGGTTGCGGGCGGATAATCGGGTTTTGTGTCTGCTTGCTATTTCCGTCAGGCAGGAAGCTACTTCCAGTCCTGCACCCGCTTCAAGTCTTTCTGCGCCAGCGTGTCGGCGTGTTCGTTGCGGCTTTTGTATTCCCTGTTTTGCAAGATGCTGTTGGCGACGTAGTTTAAGTGTATTTTGGCGGCTTCGGCGGCATCGGCGGGGCGGCGTTCCAAGATGGCTTCGTAGATGGCACGGTGTTGCGCAATCAGCTTGGGGCGCGGGTCTTCGGTTTGGTTGGAATAGATGATGCTGCTGCGCGTCTGGCGGTAGAGCATTTTGAGCAGGCCGCCGGAGAGGTGGCTGAAGAGGATGTTGTGCGCGGCGTCGGCGATGGTTTGGTGAAAGCTCACGTCGGCTTCGCTTTGATGTTCCAGATGGCCGCTTTCGCAGGCGGATTCGAATTTTTGCCGCCAAAAATCAATCCGTTTCAAATCGGCATCGGTGCGCCGTTCGGCAGCCAGCGACGCCATGCAGCCTTCGATGTGGCAGCTGAAATCGAAAACGTCGGTTTCCCAGTTGGAATGTTTGCCGAGCAATTCTTGCCAGCTTTGGAGGAAATCCTGCTGCGGTTTGACGGAAACGTAATAGCCGTCGCCCTGACGCGCTTCCAAAACCTGCCGCGCAATCAGGATGTTCAGCGCGACCCTGACCGACGGGCGCGATACGCCGAATTCTTCCGCCAACGTGCGCTCGGGCGGGATTTTGCCGCCTTCTTCGTAAATGCCCGCCGCGATGCGTTCCTCCAATATCGACAATATTTGGTCGCTGATTTTTTGCGGACGAACCAGTTTTGTCATTGTAATTCCCTCTTTTCCATCATGTTTTTTTCTGTGAAGAAGACCCAAATCCGATAATGTAATGTGATGCGGCAGGTCATCTGAAATGGCAACCTGTGTCAAAATTAGCATGACCAAATTGGCATGACCAATGTCGCCGTATTCTAATTACCGCCCCGTATCCCGTCAATATGGCTTGTCCTACCCGTATGTGTTTTAAAACTACATTGGGCTACATTTTTACAATTCATATAATATTTTGTTTTATTTAAAATTAAATAACAAATTTGCGCCGATGCAGCCGGGTCGTCTGAAAAAATAATTGACCGCCATATTAAAGTTTCGTAAAGTGTCCTCCGTTCTCAAAATTGGTTTTACCAATTTAAGAAAATATATTAGAAAAATATTCGGAGATTTTCCCTATGGATACTTGGATTCAAAACTATACCGCAGTGGGCGGCAGCCTGTATTTGACGGCAGCCGTCGCCCTCCTGCCCATTATCTTTTTCTTCGTCGCACTGACCATCCTGAAGCTTAAAGGCTATCAGGCGGGGCTTTATACGCTGCTGATTGCGCTTGGCGTTGCCATATTAGGCTTCGGAATGCCTGCGGGCATGGCGGTTTCTTCCGCGCTGTACGGCTTTGCTTACGGTTTGTGGCCGATTGCATGGATTATCGTTACCGCCGTGTTCCTGTATAAAATTACCGTGAAAACAGGGCAGTTCGACATCATCCGCGCTTCCGTGATTTCGATTACCGAAGACCAACGCCTGCAAATGCTGCTGGTCGGCTTCTCTTTCGGCGCATTCCTCGAAGGCGCGGCAGGCTTTGGCGCGCCGGTGGCGATTACCGCCTCGTTGTTGGTGGGCTTGGGCTTTAATCCGCTTTACGCCGCCGGTTTGTGTTTAATTGCCAATACCGCGCCTGTGGCTTTCGGCGCGATGGGTATTCCAATCCTGGTTGCCGGTCAAGTGTCCAACCTCGACCCTTACCACATCGGTCAGGTCGCCGGCCGCCAACTGCCGATCCTGTCGATTGTCGTTCCTTTCTGGTTGGTCGCCATGATGGACGGTATGCGCGGCATACGCCAAACTTGGCCTGCCGTATTGGTGGCGGGCGTATCTTTCGCCACTACCCAGTTCATTACCGCCAACTTCATCGGCCCCGAGTTACCCGACGTGACCTCCGCATTGGTCAGCCTGGTCTGCCTGTCTGCCTTCCTGAAAAAATGGCAGCCTAAAGAAATCTTCACCTTCAACGGCATGAAAAAACCGGCCGAGCGCAAAGCGGGCGAATACACTGCCGGACAAATCATCAAAGCCTGGTCGCCTTTCGCCATCCTGACCGTTTTCGTCAGCGTGTGGACGATTAAGGGCGTTAAAGAGGCTTTGGGCGTTGCCACCATCAAATTCGACTGGCCGATGCTGCACAACTTGGTACAAAAAGCCGCGCCCATCGTCAGCGAACCGACACCATACGCCGCCGTATTCAAAATCGACCTCCTCGGCGCAGTCGGTACGGCAATCCTGTTTGCTTCCATCGTTTCCGCCGCCTTGCTGAAAATGAAACCTTCCGAAGCCGTCAGCACTTTCTTTGAAACGCTCAAAGAACTGCGCCTGTCCATCCTGTCCATCGGCTTGGTACTTGGCTTCGCATTCGTGGCAAACTATTCAGGCCTGTCGTCCACATTGGCACTCGTCCTCGCCGCCACCGGCACTGTATTCCCGTTCTTCTCGCCGTTCCTCGGCTGGCTGGGCGTATTCCTGACCGGTTCGGACACCTCCGCCAACGCACTCTTCGGCTCGCTGCAAGCCAGCACTGCGCATCAAATCAACGTCGTACCCGAACTGACCGTCGCAGCCAACACCACCGGCGGCGTGACCGGCAAAATGATTTCGCCGCAATCCATCGCCATCGCCTGCGCGGCAGTCGGTCTGGAAGGCAAAGAATCCAACCTGTTCCGCTTCACCGTGAAACACAGCCTGATTTTCTGTACCTTCGTCGGCCTGCTGACCCTGCTGCAAGCTTATGTCTTGCCGTGGACGCTGGTTTTCTTCAACAAATAAGCCAATCGGCTTGAAATGAAAAGGTCGTCTGAAATCCAATTTGGGTTTCAGACGACCTTTTTGTTGTTGTGGGCGTGATCGGGTTTACCGTCATTTCCGTTTCGTTTAAACAGTAGGGGAATGCGTGAATCGAAGATGGTTTAAGTTGGGTTGGATTTCAAACAGGAACGACGGCGGATAAGAAGGTCGTCTGAAAACGGCAAGGGCTTGCCTCGTTTTCAGACGACCTTTTGTCTGTGTGGCGAAACAGTAGAACAATCAGCTTTCGGATGCTTCCTGTTTCAAATCGACCAATCGCGTTCCCGCCAAGAAATCGTATAAAAACTGCCGGTCTGGGTTCAGCAGGGCGAAGCCCCACGGCAGGATGAGCCAGATAAGGGCGGCACCGAAGGCAGGTATAGGCGGGATGGCGAGCAGGTGGCGCAGGCCGGCGTAGGCGAGCAGGGGGATGAAGACGACGAAGATACACGACCAAATAAAGCGGATGCGCAGTTGCGACAATGGCGGCAGCGTGCCGTTTCTGCCATGCAGCCCGATTTTCCAAGTCTGCATGGCGAGGGTGCGGCCGGTTTTCGTCCAGTTGGTTTTGAAGTAGAGCCACCAGCTGCCTACGAAGATAACGCAGGTAGCCAAGCTGGAAAGGAGCTGGGAGACGGGGTTGAGGAAAATCGCGGCGATGCCGGCAAGGAGGGCGGCGATGGCGGTCACGGCGCCGGTCAGCAGCAATTCGTACATCAGGGCGGCAAGGCGGCGTTTGACGGGGGCGGGGGGAAGGGCGGTCATGGCGGTCTGCTCGGTAAAAAGGTCGTCTGAAAAACGGAATGCTTGGTTTGGGCGAAACCGCCGCATCCGTTTTCAGACGACCTTTGTGTGGGAGGAATCAGCGGTGGGGGCGTTTTTGTCCGCGCGCCTGCTGGGCTGCCATCTGGTTCATTTCTTGACGGGTCGGGCGTTTTTTGAACATGGCGTGCGCTTCGTCGGCCGAACATTTTTGCGACAGGCAGACCAACGTTATCGCGTCTTTTTGGTGTTGTCCGCCGCTGTGGTACATACGGCGCAGGTTGGCTTCGTTGATGCGGCCTTTTTCGGGGTCGATGTCGAATTTTTTCAGGCGTTCGAGAAACTGGCGCTGCTGGCGGCGCGAAGTCCAGACAAAGCCGCCGGCGGCTGCGGCGACGATGATGACGGCAAGCAGGATGGCGAGCGGCCACGAATCGACGATTAAGACGATGATCAGGCTTAAAACGGCGGTGGTCAGCACGAGCAGGCCGCCGATGCGGAGTTTGGTTTGGTTGTCCATGAAGTTGCAGTTCCTTATTAAGGGTGGGAGGTCGTCTGAAAAAAAGGTTTGCAGCAGATAGGCAGGGTTTCAGACGACCTCAAATATCATAACTTTATGTTTAACGGTATTTTACAGTATTTTTGCCGTTTGGGCGCGTACAGAAGCGATGCGGCATACAAACTTTCACTCTTTTTGAACAGGCGCGTCCTTGCCGCGAAAAGCGCCTATCCATGCCCGATGAAATTACACCGCCAACCCCGTCACCAACTGCTTGAATTCCGTCCACGCGTCGCCGTCTTCTGCGCCTTTGATGATGCGGTCGATTTTGGCGCAGGTTTTGAGCGCTTCGATCAGGCGGACGGCGGGAATGCGTTTGACGGCAATCGGCGCGAGGGTTTGTTTGTCGCCCCACAGGCGCAGGCTGTTGCGGACGGATTGTACGCTCTGTCCTTGTTTGAGTGCGGCGGTCAGGCGGATGAGGGTGCGGATGTCTTCGGCAACCGCCCACAGCAGCAAGACGGGTTCTTCGCCTTCTTCTTCGAGTCCGTCCAAAAGGCGGGCGACGCGCAGGGCATCGCCTTTCATCCATGCGCCGGAAAGCTGGAACACGTCGAAACGGGCGACGTTGGCGACGGCGGCTTCGGCATCAGCGATGTTGACGGTATGGTTTTGCGGGTGCAGCAGGGCGAGTTTGTCGATTTCTTGGCGGGCGGCAAGCAGGTTGCCCTCGACGCGTTCGGCAAACAGGGCGAGCGCGTCGGGTTCGATGTCGAGTCCGACCTTTTTCAGACGACCCTTTATCCACTGCGGCAGGGCTTGCGCGCTAATGGCTTTGGCTTCGAGTACCGTGCCTTTGGCGGCGAGCGCGGTGAACCATTTTGCCTGCGTTTGGGCTTTTTCGAGCTTGGGCAGCAGAATCAGGGAAACGGTGTCTTCGGGCAGGCGTTCGGCGAAGGTTTGCAGCGCGTCGCCACCGTTTTTGCCGGGCTTGCCGTTGGGAATGTGGATTTCCAAAAGTTTCAAATCGGCGAAAAGTCCTGCGCTGCCTGCACTTTGCAAAAGTTCGTCCCAGTCGGCGCCGTTGTCCGCAGTAAAGACTTCGCGGTTGAGGTAGCCTTGTTTTTTGGCGGCGGCGCGCAGGGTGTCGAGGGCTTCGATGCGCAACAGGTCTTCTTCGCCGTGGATGATGTACAGCGGCGAAAGCGGCATATCCGCGTTGACCTGCTCAATATTCATGATCGCCATCAATATGCTTTCAGGAACGTCAGGCGGCGGACGATTTGGTCGGCGGCGTCAGCGCGCATTTCCGCCCAGATGGTTTCGCTTTCTTCCTGTTTGCCCAACACTTCGCTGTCGTTGTAATCCATCGTGCGGTTGACGAGGATGGTCATCGGTTCGCCCACAGGCTCGCCGTTGCGCATGGCTTGGGCTTCGACGCGCAGGGTCAGCAGGTATTCGTTGACCAGCGCGGCGCGGGTGATGGTGTAGATGTCCTGACGGGTTTCAATGTTCTTGATGTGCAAAGTCATTTGCGCTTCGGCGGCGGAAACGGGTTTGCCGTCGGCGCGGCGCAGGGCGTTTTCCAAAGCCTTTTGCATGACGGAAGCGTTTTGGATGTGCCAAGCGGGATATGGCAGTGTGCGTGCGGTGCCGCCCATGCCTTTGAGGTGGAAGCCGCAGGCGGACAGAAGCAACACGGCGGCGGTCATCAGGATTTTGTTCATTTCATTCTTTCTGTTGCGCGGGTATCGGGGAATTATAGCGGATAGTCGGGCGGTCGGGAAACGCGGCGGCAGAAGGGGATTTCAGACGACCCCTTGCCGTTTGTCGTTTACCTGCCCGATGGGTACAATCCAAACGTCAGACAACAGGAGAAACATCATGCATCCCATCCGCGAACCCATCCGCAGCGGCCTGCTGCAAGTATCGGACATCCATCAAATCTACTGGGAAGAGTCCGGCAATCCCGACGGGCTGCCCGTCATCTTCCTGCACGGCGGACCCGGCGCGGGCGCATCGCCTGCCTGCCGCGGCTTTTTCAATCCCGACGTGTTCCGCATCGTCATCATCGACCAGCGCGGCTGCGGCCGTTCGCTGCCTTACGCCTGCACCGACGACAACACGACTTGGGATTTGGTTGCCGACATCGAAAAAGTCCGCGAAATGCTGGGCATTCAAAAATGGCTGGTGTTCGGCGGCTCATGGGGCAGCACCTTGTCGCTGGCGTATGCCGAAACCCATCCCGAACGCGTTGCCGGACTCGTCTTGCGCGGGATATTCCTGTGCCGCCCGTCCGAAATGGCGTGGCTGGACGAAGCAGGTGGCGTCAGCCAGATTTATCCCGCGCAATGGCAGAAATTCCTCGCGCCCGTCGCCGAAGAAAAACGCGGCAGCCTGATTGCGGCGTATCACGAAATGCTGTTCGGCGAAGACGAAGCAGGTCGTCTGAAAGCCGCCAAAGCCTGGGCGGACTGGGAAAGCTACCTGATCCGCTTCGAGCCGCAAGACGTCGACGAAGACGCCTACCAATCGCTCGACATCGCCCGTTTGGAAAACCATTATTTCGTCAACGAAGGCTGGCTGAAAGGCGACAAAGCGATTTTGGCGAACACGGACAAAATCCGACATATCCCGACCATCATCGTGCAAGGCCGCTACGACTTATGTACGCCCATGCAAAGCGCGTGGGAACTGTCGCAGGCACTCCCCGAAGCCGAACTGCGCGTGATTCAGGCGGGACACTCGTCGTTTGATCCGCCATTGGCGGCGGCGTTGGTGGAAGCGGTGGAAGACATGAGGGAACGCGCGGCGTGGTGAGACATAATTTGAAAGGACAAATTGATGAAAAAGCTGTTTTTAATCGCATTGGGGTTGGTAAGTTTTAATGTTTATGCCAATGGCTGTGGTGGAGAATACCAAGCTGCCACGGGAACCTGCCGTATCATAGACGGAAGCGGTCGGCAAATTTTATACAATGTGCCGCCTCCCAAATCAGGCAACAGCACCCCGCCTCCTAAAAAAATCATCTACTACGACGTGAAAGTTCCTTCCAAATTCGGTGCGGCTGCTTTGAACATGAAAACAGGTTATGGGGCAGGTGTGCTGAATAAAAATTCGCTGTCAGAGGCAAAAAAGGAAGCGCTGGAGCAATGCAAGCAGGGTGATAAAAATGCTCCGTGTAAAGTGGTTTCTTGGGTACGCAACGGCTGCATTGCTGCTGCAAAAGGTCAAGTCATCAAAAATCCTAAAGTATGGAAATCTTTTTATGCAGAAAAAGAAAAAGGATTGGCAGAGGCGGAAGCGTTAGCGCAATGCAGGGCGGATTCAAAGGTAACAAATTGTGAAATTTACCTCCCCGAAGGCTGCTCCCTGCCTGAATTGCAATAATCAAATTTTATTTAAAAGGTCGTCTGAAAACTATTTTCAGACGACCTTTTCTAAGCCAAGTTAAAGATGAGCTGGGAAAAGGATAAATTTATGAAAAGACTGTTTTTAATCGCATTGGGCTTGG
>NZ_KV821472.1:0-19168 GCF_001815675.1 Neisseria sp. HMSC065D04 | reverse complement strand
CCGACGGGGTGAAAAATACAGTTGCTACGTCTTTGGTTTTGTTCGTGGGCAAAGCCCACGCTACATCTGCTGCGTTAAAACGGGACGGGATTATAAATTTCAGACGACCTTTGGGGGCTGTAGGTCGGATTCTTGAATCCGACAGTTGCTACGTCTGTTTTAAACGGCTTCAATAATTTTTCAGACGACCTTCCGTTTGAAAAGATCGTCTGAAACGTGCATCAGGCAAATTCGCCGCCGAAGCTCATGGCGCCGGTTTCTGCGCTGCTGGTCATGCTGCGGAAGTTGGCGAAGAGTTCGCGGCCGCAGCCTTGTTGGTTCGCGCTCAAGTCGATGTGTTCGACTTCGCGGGCGTTCCATTCGGCTTCGTTAATCAGGACGTTGAGTTCGCCGGTAACGGAGTCGAAGCGGATCAGGTCGCCGGTACGGATTTTGGCGATGTTACCACCCATCAGGGCTTCGGGCGTCATGTGGATGGACGCGGGCACTTTGCCGGACGCGCCGGACATACGGCCGTCGGTCAGTAGCGCCACTTTGAAGCCGCGGTCTTGCAGGATGCCCAAAGGCGGGGTCAGTTTGTGCAACTCGGGCATACCGTTGGCGCGCGGGCCTTGGTAGCGGACGACGCACACAAAATCGCGTTCCAACTCGCCGCGTTCAAACGCTGCCAACACTTCGCGTTGGTCGTTAAACACGATGGCGGGCGCTTCGATGATGCGGCAGCCTTCGCGCACGGCGGACACTTTAATCACGCCGCGACCGATGTTGCCTTTCATCAGGCGCAAACCGCCGTCAGGGGAGAACGGGTTGTCGGCTTTACGCAGGATGTCGTCGTTGCCGCTTGTTTCGGGGGCTTCGCGCCATTCGAGTTTGCCGTCGATGAGGAAAGGCTCTTTGGTGTAGTGGCGCATACCGTGTCCGACGACGGTATCGACATCGTCGTGCAACAGACCTGCGTCCAGTAATTCGCGGATAACGAAAGGCAGGCCGCCTGCTGCGGTGAAGTGGTTCACGTCGGCTTTACCGTTGGGGTACACGCGGATAAGCAGCGGGATGATGGAGGAAATTTCGTCGAAGTCGTCCCAGTTCAAAATCACGCCGGCGGCGCGCGCCATGGCAACGAGGTGCATGGTGTGGTTGGTCGAACCGCCGGTTGCCATCAAACCGATCAGGGCGTTGATGAAGGATTTTTCGGTCAACATTTCGCCCAAGGGTTTGATGGTGCCGTTTTTGATGCCGCGCGCGAGGTGTCCGGCAGCGTAGCGGGTCAGGGCTTCGCGCAGGTCGGTATAGGGATGGACGAAAGCGGCGGCGGGCAGGTGTACGCCCATCATTTCCATCATCATTTGGTTGGAGTTGGCGGTGCCGTAGAAGGTACAAGTACCCGGGCTGTGGTAGGAACCCATTTCGCTTTCAAGCAGGGCATCACGGCCGACTTTGCCTTCGGCGAAAAGCTGGCGGGTACGGGCTTTTTCCTTATTGCCGATACCGCTGGACATCGGGCCTGCCGGGACGAAGATGCCTGGGATATGGCCGAAGGACAATGCACCAATCATCAAACCCGGTACGATTTTGTCGCACACGCCCATAAACAGGCTGCCGTCGAACATTTGGTGCGACAGGCCGATGGCGGTACTCATGGCGATGACGTCGCGGGAGAACAGCGACAATTCCATACCTGCATAGCCTTGCGTGATGCCGTCGCACATGGCGGGCGTACCGCCGGCGACTTGGGCGGTCGCGCCGTTTTTCTGCGCTTCGTCTTTGATTTGGTCGGGGAAGTCTTTAAACGGCTGGTGTGCGGAAACCATGTCGTTGTAGGCGGTGATGATGCCTAAGTTGGGAACGGTGTCCTGAAGCATTTCGATTTTGATGCTTTTGGGCATGGAGGCGTAGCCGTGCGCCAAGTTGCTGCAACCGAGCTGGTTGCGTTCCAGCCGTCCCATTTGTTTGGCGCTGCGGATTTTCGCCAGATATTTTTCGCGGGTCGGACGGCTGCGCTCGATGATGCGCTCGGTGATTTCGGCGAGCTTGGGGTGGATAGGAGTGGGATTCATGTTCGGTCTCCTGTCGGAAGGGGTGGTATGGGATTTTTGTTTGCGCGTTTCTGATTTTTTGTATTGGGTGTGGTGCGTTCAGCGTTTCAGACGACCTTTCAAACCATGCAAGGGGTCGTCTGAAAGCCTCACTCTATCTATGCAGGCTATTATAATACAAAACCTGTAATTTAGTTACAAAATAATCTGCTAAATGTAAGAAATTTGATTTAAATCGTGATATGCGTCATTTGTGAAAATCTACCAGACCAAACTCATCAAACTTTTAAACTAAGTCAAATAATTTGTAAAAATGAGAATAGACAAAATGTGTAGCCATGTGTAGTATTACTACTCATTAGCCCGCCTGTTTTGAAATTTTGATGCAGGCGATTGGTTTCCATTGCTTTTCTGCCGAAACCGCCCGTCTTTCACGGCATCCGGCGGCGCCGGCACAAGGCCTTCCTCAACGAGAGATAAAACGATGAGTACACAAACAAATTTTGATTTGGTGTTGTTCGGCGCGACCGGCGATTTGGCAATGCGTAAGCTGCTGCCTTGTCTGTATCAGGCGCACGTTGCAGGGTTGCTCAATCCTCAGGGTCGTATTTTAGGTGTCAGCCGCAGCGATTTGGATACGGCGGGCTTTTTGGCAAAAGTGGAAACCAACTCCAAAATCCATGTCAAACAAAACTTTTCAGACGACGCCTGGGCATCGTTCGTCAAACGCATCGAATATTTGAAAGTCGACGTTACCCAAGAAGCCGATTTTGCCGCGTTGGGCGAAAAAGTCAAAGCCCGCAAAGAGACCGACAACGTCATCATCTATCTTTCCACCGCGCCGAAATTCTTCGCGCAAGCCTGCGAAAACCTTGCCAAAGTCGGACTGAACGCCGACAACGCGCGCGTCGTTTTGGAAAAACCGCTGGGTACCGACCTCGCCTCTTCCCAACAAATCAATACCGATGTCGCCCGCTACTTCAAAGAAAGCCAAATCTACCGCATCGACCACTACTTAGGCAAAGAAAGCCTGCAAAACCTGCTGGCGCTGCGTTTTGCCAACGTGATGTTCGAGCCGTTGTGGAACAACAAATACATCGAAAGCGTACAACTGACCATCGCCGAACAGCTCGGCGTGGAAGAGCGCGGCGAGTTTTACGACATTACCGGCGCGCTGCGCGACATGGTACAAAACCACCTGATGCAAATGCTGTGCATGACTGCGATGGAAGCACCCGCCAGCTTGGATGCCGACGCGGTACGCGATGAAAAAGTCAAAGTCATCAAATCATTGAAACCGCTGACCATCGAATCCGTCAACGAAAACGTCGTGCGCGGACAATACACCGCCGCCAAAGGCATGAACGGCTATCTGCAAGAAATCAACGTTCCGCAAGACAGCTTCACCGAAACCTACGTCGCCATCAAAGCCGAAATCGAAAACGAACGTTGGAAAGGCGTTCCCTTCTATCTGCGCACCGGCAAACGCATGGCGGGCAAAGTGGCAGAAATCGTATTGAACTTCCGTCCGCTGCAAAACCATATTTTTGAAAACAGCCAAGCCGCGCCAAACCGTTTGGTTATCGAATTGCAGCCGACCGAATCCGTACGCCTCTATACGCAGATGAAAGCGCCGGGCGCAGGCAACAAAGTCGAAATCGTGCCGCTGGCAGCCGACTTGGAAAAAGTCCTCGAAGGCCGCCGCGCCGAAGCTTACGAACGCCTGCTGTTGGACGTCATCAACGGCAAGCTCGCCCTCTTCAACCGCCGCGACGAACTCGAAGCCGCTTGGGAATATGTGATGCCGATTCTGGAAAACTGGGCAAGCAACACCACCCCGCCGCACGGCTACGACGCGCATTCATGGGGCCCGGAAGCCGCCCGCGAACTGTTGGCGCGCGACGGACACAAGTGGCACGAAGACCAGTAAAGCCTTTTCAGACGACCTTTGCTTGAAGCGTTCACGGTTCAAAAAGGTCGTCTGAAAACCATAAGGCGGCAGATTAGGCGTTTCCGCCGACATTCGCGCTGCCATCGACAATACAGGCTCTCACTTACTTTCCCGCTCACAAACACTGCCTTTCAGACGACCTCCTGCCCCCTTCTTAACAAAAGGTCGTCTGAAAACAGAGAAAGGACACTTTTATGTTCGTTTGGCATGAATACGAAAACGCAGCAGCCGCTTCACAGGCTTTGGCAGACGCAGTCGCCGCCGCGCTGCAAAACGCGCTGGATAACAAAGGCAGCGCAGTGTTGGCGGTTTCCGGCGGCCGCTCGCCGATTCCCTTCTTCCAAGCCTTGTCGCAAAAAGATTTGGACTGGCAAAAAGTCGGCATCACTTTGGTTGACGAGCGCATCGTGCCGACGACCCACGCCGACAGCAACACCGCCCTGGCGCACGAATACCTGCTGCAAAACAAAGCCGCCGCAGCGACTTGGATTCCCGTTGTCGAAGCGGGTAAATCTGAAACTGAATTACAACCCGACAGCGTCGTTGCCTACGCGCTGAAACATTACAAACAACCTGACGTACTGATTTTGGGCATGGGCGGCGACGGACATACCGCCTCCCTCTTCCCGCAAGCGCCGCAGCTGAAGGCAGCCATCAACGAATCAGACGACCCGACCCTTATCCACACCACGCCCGTTACCGCGCCGCATGAGCGCGTCAGCATGACCTTGGGCGCCATCGCCAAAACGGAAAACGTCTTTTTGGCGATTCAGGGTGCGGAGAAAAAAGCCGTGTTCGACAAAGCCGCCGCGCGCGCCGATTTGGAATATCCGACCAGCCTGGTATTGAACCATCAAGGAGTAAACTGCCATGTCTTCTACTCAAACTGATATTCAACAACCCGTCGGCAAAAACTATCCGCGCCTGGTCGCTGACATTGGCGGCACCAACGCCCGCTTCGCGCTCGAAACTGCCCCGCAGCAGATTGAAAAAGCCCAAGTCTTGCCGTGCAAAGACTATGACACCATCGTCGATGCCGCCAAAGCCTATTTGGAACAGGCAGGCGGAGCTGAAGTCCGGCACGCCGCCTTCGCCATCGCCAACCCGATTTTGGGCGACTGGGTGCAAATGACCAACCACCATTGGGCGTTTTCCATCGAAACCACCCGTCAGGCATTGGAGCTGGACACTCTCATCCTCTTGAACGACTTTACTGCGCAGGCATTGGCGGTAACGCAGACTTCAAGCAAAGACCTGATGCAGGTAGGCGGGCATAAACCCATCGAATTCGCCCCCAAAGCCGTCATCGGGCCGGGAACCGGTTTGGGCGTGAGCGGACTGGTGCACAGCCCCGCAGGCTGGGTCGCGCTTGCCGGCGAAGGCGGCCATTCCAGCTTCCCGCCGTTTGACGACATGGAAGTTTTGATTTGGCAGTATGCGAAAAACAAATACGGCCATGTCTCCGCCGAACGCTTCCTCAGCGGCGCAGGTTTGAGCCTGATTTACGAAGCACTCGCCAAACGCGACAAACTGAAAAACTACCGCCTCAAACCGTCCGAAATCACCGAAAAAGCCTTAAGCGGCACATCCCCTCTCTGCCGTCAGACTTTGGACATCTTCTGCGCCATGCTCGGCACGGTTGCCTCCAACCTCGCCCTGACGCTGGGCGCGCGCGGCGGCGTATATTTGTGCGGCGGCATCATCCCCCGCGTTTTGGAATATTTTAAAACCTCACCTTTCCGCAGCCGCTTTGAAAACAAAGGCCGTTTCGAAGCCTATCTCGCCGCGATTCCCGTCTATGTCGTCTTAAGCGAATTTCCGGGCATCACCGGCGCAGCGGCGGCACTCGACAACCACTTGAAAAACGTTTAATCACACAAGCCGCCCCGACAAGGGGCGGCACACACCGAAGGGCATATTTATGTTAAGCAAAATCAGCGAATCACTGTCAAACCTGTCGGGCGCAGAACGCAAAGTCGCCGAATGCGCCTTGGCGGAACCCAAATGGTTTGTCCATGCCGCCGTCGCCGAAATCGCCGAGCGCGCATCCGTCAGCCAGCCGACCGTCATCCGTTTTTGCCGCAGCCTGGGCTACAAAGGACTGCCCGAGTTCAAACTCGCCCTGTCCGCCAGCATAGGCCACGAAGGTATGCCCTACGTCCATGAAGAGCTCAACGCCGACGACGACATGAGCATCGTTGTCGAAAAAGTATTGGGCAACGCCGCCGCCTCCATTTTGGGCGAACGTCGCTTCCTGAAAGAGTCCGAACTGGAAAACGCCATCGCCACCCTGATGCACGCGCGCCGTGTCGAGTTCTACGGCGTCGGCAACTCCGGCATCGTCGCCCAAGACGCGCAACACAAATTCTTCCGCTTCGGCATTTCCACCGTCGCCTACGTCGATACCCACACCCAACTGATGGCGGCCTCCGTCCTGTCCGACCAAGACGTCGTCGTCGCCATTTCCAACACCGGCTCGTCCATCGAGCTTTTAGACGCCGTCAGCATCGCCAAAGAAAACGGCGCGTCCGTCATCGCCCTGACCCGCAACGACTCCCCGCTGGCACAGCTTGCCGACTGCGTATTGAGCATCGCCACACAGGAAAACGCCGAACTCTACACCCCCATGGTGTCCCGCCTGCTGCAACTCGCCGTCATCGACATCCTCGCCATCGGACTCGCCCTGCGCCTGGGCGATGCCGCCAGCCTGCAACTGCAAAAAAGCAAAAAAAGCATACACAACAAACACATCGATTACGACAAAGACTAAACCATATAGTGGATTAACTCTAAATCAGGACAAGGCGACGAAGCCGCAGACAGTACAGATAGTACGTTCAGCACCTTAGAGAATCGTTCTCTTTGAGCTAAGGCGAGGCAACGCCGTACTGGTTTAAAGTTAAGCCACTATACATTTTCAGACGACCCGACATATCCCAAGGTCGTCTGAAAATACCGGCCAAAAAATCAGTGCCGCCGTTTCCCCTCAATGTTGACACCCAACCCAAATAACGGCAGACACCCCGCATTCACACCCAACCCTAAAAACGGAAACCCACCCGTTCCCGTTTCAGACGACCTCACGGCCGTTTTCCCACAAAACCGTCCAACCTCAGGAGCATCCGATGAAACACCTTCACGACTTACCGGCTTGGTCAAAATTATGGATACATTTTGACGAAACCAAAGAACAACACATGCGCGAAATGTTCGATCAAGACCCGCAGCGTGCCGAACGCTACTGGCTGCAAGTCGGCGGACTGACGCTGGATTACTCCAAAAACCGCATCAACGACGAAACCATGGCACTGTTGTTCGAGCTTGCCCGTGAAGCCGGCGTACCCGAACGCATGCAGCAGATGTTCCGCGGCGAAAAAATCAACACCACCGAAAACCGCGCCGTCCTCCACGTCGCCCTGCGCAACCGCACCAACTCCCCCATCGTCGTTGACGGCGAAGACGTCATGCCCAAAGTCAACCACGTCCTCCAACGTATGGGCGAATTTGCACACGAAGTCCGCAGCGGCAGCTGGTTAGGCTATACCAACCAAGTCATCACCGACATCGTCAACATCGGCATCGGCGGCTCCGACCTCGGCCCGCTGATGATGTGTACCGCGCTCAAACCCTTCGGACACCCCCGCCTCAACATGCACTTCGTCTCCAACGTGGACGGCTCCCAACTGCGCGACGTATTGTCCAAAGTCCACCCCGAGACCACCCTCTTCATCATCGCCTCCAAAACCTTCACCACCCAAGAAACCCTCACCAACGCCCTGACCGCGCGCAAATGGTTCCTTGACCACGCAGGCGACGAAGCCGCCGTCGCCAAACACTTCGTCGCCGTATCCACCAACCAAAAAGCCGTTGCCGAGTTCGGCATCGACACCGCCAACATGTTCGAATTTTGGGACTGGGTCGGCGGACGATACAGCCTCTGGTCAGCCATCGGCCTGCCCATCATGCTCTATTTGGGCGAAGAAAACTTCATCGAAATGCTCAACGGCGCGCACCTGATGGACCAACACTTCATCAACACCCCGCTCGAGCGCAACATGCCCGTCATCCTCGCCCTCATCGGCATCTGGTACATCAACTACTACGGCGGCGGCAGCCACGTCATCGCCCCCTACGACCAACACCTCCACCGCCTGCCCAAATTCATCCAGCAGCTCGACATGGAGAGCAACGGCAAACAAGTTACCCTCGACGGCAAAGCAGTCGGCTACGAAACCTCCCCGATTATTTGGGGCGAAACCGGCATCAACGGTCAGCACGCCTTCTTCCAACTGCTGCACCAAGGCACCCACATCACCCCGATCGACCTCATCGCCTCGCTTGAAAAACGCAGCAACCTGCGCGGCCACCACGAAATCCTGCTCGCCAACGTCTTCGCCCAAGCCGAAGCCTTCATGCGCGGCAAAACCCCCGACGAAGTCCGCGCCGAACTCAAAGCCCAAGGCATGGAAGCAGAGCGCATCGAAGAGCTGGTTCCGCACAAAACCTTCTCAGGCAACCGCCCGACCAACCTCATCCTCATGGACAAAATCAACCCCCGCAACATGGGCAGCCTGATCGCCATGTACGAACACAAAACCTTCGTCCAAGGCATTATCTGGGGCATCAACAGCTTCGACCAATGGGGTGTCGAACTCGGCAAACAGCTCGCCAAAACCATCCTCGCCGAGCTGACCGGAGAAACCGGCGTACAAAAACACGACAGCTCCACCACCCGCCTGATCAACCTTTATCTGAACGCCAACAAATAAAGACAGCCCCATCAGGACAAAAGGTCGTCTGAAAACCCAGATTCAAGGTTTTCAGACGACCTTTTTGTCTGACAGAGTTGATAAATATAGCATAAATTCAAATAAGGAATAACGGCAGCATGGCGGTTTGCCATTGAAGCTACCATGCATTTATGGATAGCAACATTCCTTCCGTTTTATAAATTTTCAACGGGGTGTCCATAAAAATACTTCATACCCTCTATCCAGTTTTTTTCGGCTAACCGATCGATATAGCCAATCATCAAATCAAGCTCATTTCTCGAGATGACCGCATCAGTCTCAACCGGAATTTTTTCGCCCGTAAAGATAGATAAAAGAGAAGATTGGACATAGAGATTATATTTTTCCCTCTTTTGTGCGGCAACATATAGAGCAGTCATAATTTCTTGCGTCAATAAACCGGGGAAGGCGGGAGAGGACTTATAGTAATAACAATCTGAATCTATGGTTTTTATCTTATCCAGATATAAATTTCCTACATCATCCAAGGTTGCGTTTTCCGATAATGTTGAACGATAGTTAAGGAAAATATCCAACGCATCTTTTATCGCTATTTCTAAATTACTGTCAAAGCCATCCCATTTTGCCCACAACGCTAAAAGGTATGGAATGACTTGGTATGACATTGTTGCCGTTGCGCCGACAACGAAGGTAAAGGCACCAAATGACGATGCGGAATCCAAAAAACGCAAATTCCCAATGTTTTGCAAATCATCGTGTGTACACACCGAACAAAACAGCCTAATACATAAATTTAATACCGTTTTATCTTTTGTTTGGTTCATCAGGTCGACTAAAAGGTTTTTGACGGAAAAGTCTCCTTTTTTCATGATTTCGACAATGAGCAATATACGTTCGCGTTCTTCCTGAACCGAAAGCAAGCTGCTCTTTAGTTCATCCAAACTCATCTGATTGACTTTGCCATACCAAATTCCGGGCAGTAATACTTCAATCATGTACCAAGCTCCTATCTTAAACTTTACTTTCAAAATGCAAAGGTCGTCTGAAAAAGCCCGTATCCGGGGTTTTCAGACGACCTTTCCCTTATTCTTCTTAGTTTGCCGCCTCAAGGCAGGGCGATGAATTTAATCAGCACTTCTTTGAAAATAAAGCCGAACACGCCCAAGCCCAATACCAGGAACAAAATCGCGATGCCGAATTTGCCCGCCTTGGATTCCTTGCCCAAGTTCCAGACGATAAAACCCAAGAAAATAACCAGTCCGGTCAGGCAGATTTTCATCGCCCAATCGGAAAATTCTGCTTCACTCATAATTGATTTCCTTATTTGATGTTGTGTGTATTTTAATGTTTTCAGACGACCTTTGAAACGCCAAAAGGTCGTCTGAAATGTAATGGTTCAGCAAATGCCGTCCGTCAGGCGTTTGCCTTAACGTGCCAATGCCTGTTTCAAATCGTCAATCAAATCATCGACGTATTCCAAACCGACGGACAGGCGCACCAGTCCGGGGCGGATATTGGCGGCGAGTTTTTCTTCGGGCTGCATCCTGCCGTGTGTGGTTGTCCACGGGTGGGTAATGGTCGAGCGCACGTCGCCGAGGTTGGCGGTACGGGAGAAGAGTTCGACGCCGTCCACGACTTTCCACGCGGCGTCAGTGTCGGCGACTTCAAAGCCGATGACGATGCCGCCGCCGTTTTGCTGTTTGCGGATAAGCTCCGCCTGCGGATGGTCGGGCAATCCGGTGTAGTAAACGGCTTGAACCTGCGGCTGCGCTTGCAGCCATTGGGCGATTTTCAGGGCGTTGTCGAACTGTTTTTCCATACGCAGCGACAGGGTTTCTACGCCGCTCAACAACTGCCATGCGTTAAACGGCGACATTGCCAGCCCGCAAGAGTTGCAGTAAACGGCGACCTGCGTCATCAATTCTTCCGAACCCGCCAACACGCCGCCCATCACGCGCCCGTGTCCGTCGATGGCTTTGGTTGCGGAGGAAACGGAAATATCCGCGCCGTGTTTCAAAGGCTGCGAGCCGACGGGCGACAGCAGGCTGTTGTCCACGACCAAAAGCGCGCCGATGCTGTGCGCCAATTCTGCCAAGGCTTCCAAGTCGGCCACTTCGCCCAAGGGGTTGGAAGGCGTTTCCAAAAACAGCAGTTTGGTGTTGGCTTTGACGGCGGCTTTCCATTCGTCCACATCGGTCGGCGACACATGGCTCACTTCGATGCCGAATTTGGTGACGATGTTGTTGATAAAGCCGACGGTCGTGCCGAACAGGCTGCGGCTGGAAATCACATGGTCGCCCGCCTGCAGGAAGGTGAAAAACGCCGCCTGAATCGCGGACATACCGGTCGAAGTGGCGACCGCGCGTTCCGCGCCTTCTAAGGCGGCGATGCGTTTTTCAAAGGCGGCTGTGGTCGGGTTGGCAGTACGGGTATAAGTGAACCCTTTGATTTTCTTGGAAAACAAATCGGCGGCGTGTTGGGCGTTGTCCCACATGAAGCTGCTGGTGAGAAACAATGCCTGATTGTGTTCGCGGTATTCGGTTTGCTCTTTGCCGCCGCGTATGGCGAGCGTCTGCGGGTGGAGTTTTTTACTCATTTGTTTTCCAATCTTGTTCAGTAGGTTTGTTTGGTGTCGGAAAGGAGGAAGCCATAGGTTAACTTGTTAACATTTTGCGCTTATTTGCGCCGTCTTTCAAGTTTGGCGGCGAATGGCAAAAGGTCGTCTGAAAACGTTTTTCAGACGACCTTTTGCAATCGTTCCAAGCTTTTATTGATAAACCCGCCCGTCGTGTTCCAGCCAGCCGTCGGTATGGCGGCCTGCGGGGTCGTGGTGCGTCCAATGGAGGACGCCGCCCTGTTCCGACCATTCGTATTCGCCGTAGAAGCCGACTTTATCGCCTTTTTTCAAGCCTTTGATTTTGTCGGCGAGGTCGATGTTGTGCGCCACTAAAAGCGTTTGCCCGCTGGACAGTTTCAAGATAAAACGCTGATGGCGCGTGCCTTGGTTGTCGTCGGGCAGCGTTTTGAGAACCGTACCTGCGCCTTTCACCTGAATATCACTCTGTTGGTTTTCAAAGGCTTGCTGCAATATTTGTTCCGCGCTGCCCTGCCCTGCTTGGCGGTCGGATTTCGGCTGCTTGGATTGCGATTTTTTGGATTCAGACTGCTCGGATGGGCGTTTTTCCGCTTGGGTTTGAGGCTGCGTTTGGGTTTGTACCGCATCCACTGCCTGCCCCTGCCGCCCCTGCTGCATTTTTTGATAACCGACTACCACGGCGGCAACAATCAGCATCCAAATCCATTTGTTTTTATTCATAAAATCCACGCCCAAAAAAATGCCCGACGGTTCATCGGGCATAAATTATTTGAAAGGAGTTAAATCACGATAACGTGAGCCGCCATTATATACAAAACCGGCGGAAAAATCAGCATTTTCAGTCCGATACCTGAAGCGGCGGCGTGATCACGCTTTTTTATTCCCCTGACTGTATTTCATTTCGTATTTGATGTCGTTCAGGATTTTTTTCACGTTGTAATCCAAAAGCTGTTCCACCAAATCGGGCGCCTGTTCGCTGAGGGTTTGTTGGAGCTGGTAGGTAAACAGCGCCATTTGTTTCTGCACGGTGGTGCGTATCATGCCGTTGACGGCGTCGGCAACGTGCGGGCGCAGGCGTTTGATCAAACGCTCGCTCAGGTCTTGCTCGGAAATGCAGAACACTTCCCTGCGGTTGATGACCTGCGGGTTTAATACGTTGATATGGACGGTAATCGGCGGCGTTTCTTCTTTGGGGTCGTCTGAAACCTGCTCTTGCGCCTGCGGATTTTCGTTTTCAGACGACTCTGCCTCTGCTTTTGCAGGCGCGTCAAATTCGACTGTTTTACGTTTCGGATTCAGCCAAACCGTGCGCGTGGACTCAATTTGCCTGTCGGACGCGCTCATTTGCAGCGAAGACTGCGCGTTCAGCCAGTTTTCCTGCAAAATCACCATCGCATCGGTCTCCGCCGTTTCGGCAGCTTCTTCCTCCAGCATGGCGTTGTGTTCCTCCTGCCATTTGCGTAGATATTCCGTCAACACGGCATCGCGGTTGGCATCGTCGAGCTTGACCGACTTGGCTTTGGGCCTCTGCTCGAAGGCGGGCTCTTGAGATTCGCGCACCAAAGGCGCGTGTGTGTAAGGTGCATTCAATTGGCGGGTTTGCCGCAGCTTTTCCAAGCGGCTTTCCCAATCCAGGCTTTCATCCGTTTGTTGTGGCGTATCGGGACGATTCGTATCCATTTTTAGCTTTCGTTCTTCCGTTGTGTCATTTCATTTCACGCGCATAGCGAATGCCGTGATTTGCTATAATGCGGTATTTTAACAGATTCCCAGGAACACATCATGAGCAGCATCGAACAACGCCTCGAATATTTGGAAGAAGCCAACGACGTTTTGCGTATGCAGAACCACGTCCTCGCCACCGCCCTCAAAGGCCTGATCCGTTCGCTGCCGTCCGACATGGCAAACGAAGCCGTCGAGTCCATCCAGCTTGCCTTTGAAGACGCACTCGCCGAATTGAACTACGAAGACAGCCCGCATACCGACCTCTTCCATGACGTAACCTACGCTTTTTTCCGCGAAAAAGACCACTAACGCGTAGCGACTTCCCCAAACCGTGTTAAACTATCCGTTTATTTATTAATATCCGTAAAGAAGGAACCTCCCCATGAACATGAAAAAATGGATTGCAGCCGCCCTCGCCTGCTCCGCGCTGGCGCTCTCCGCCTGCGGCGGCCAAAGCAAAGACGCTTCCTCGTCAGCCCCTAAAGCCGACAAAGTGTACCGCGTCGCCGCCAACGCCGAATTCGCCCCTTTCGAATCATTGGATTCCGCCGGCAACGTTGAAGGTTTCGACGTCGATTTGATGAACGCGATGGCAAAAGCCGGCGGATTCAAAGTCGAATTCAAACACCAGCCTTGGGACAGCCTCTTCCCCGCGCTCAAAAACGGCGATACGGATATCGTCATCTCCGGCGTAACCATTACCGACGAGCGCAAGCAGTCCATGGATTTCACCGACCCTTATTTTGAAATCACCCAAGTCGTCCTCGTTCCCAAAGGTAAAAAAGTCGCCTCTTCAGACGACCTCAAAAACATGGCGAAAGTCGGTGTCGTTACCGGACAAACCGGCGACTTCTCCGTTTCCAAACTCTTGGGCAACGACAATCCTAAAATCGCCCGCTTTGAGAGCGTTCCTTTGGTCATCAAAGAGCTGGAAAACGGCGGCGTGGATGCCGTGGTCAGCGACAGCGCGGTCATCGCCAACTATGTGAAAAACAACCCGACCAAAAGCATGGACTTCATCACCCTGCCTGATTTTACGATTGAAAACTACGGCATTGCCGCACGCAAAGGCGACGAAGCGACCGTCAAAATGCTGAACGAAGCGCTGAAAAAAGTACGCGACAGCGGCGAATACGACAAAATCCACGCCAAATACTTCGCCAAAGAAGGCGATAAAGCGGCAGCCGCCAGCCAAGCAGCCAGCCAACCTGAAGCAGCCAAATAATCTGTTTCAACGTTCTTAAGCAATAAGAAAGGTCGTCTGAAAGCCTGTATCGCGGGTTTCAGACGACCTTTTATAGTGGATTAAATTAAACCAGTACGGCGTTGCCCCGCCTTAGCTCAAAGAGAACCTCTAAGGTGCTGAAGCACCAAGTGAATCGGTTCCGTACTATCTGTACTGTATCTGCGGCTTCGTCGCCTTGTCCTGATTTAGTTAATCCACTATATGCCGGATTCCGTTCCGAAGGCAGTATTGGGCGGCTTGGCCCTACCCTCGTTATCCGATAGCCAAGTCTTTCCGAACCAAGCCGCCGCAGAAATTCAAACACACAGAAAGTCCCTTATGTCCCAATCCACACCCGCCCCGCTGGGCGAAAAGCAAATGGCGGTTTTGATGGCGATGTTGGTTGCCCTGATGCCGTTTTCGGTTGATGCCTACCTGCCCGCCATTCCAGAAATGGCGCAGTCGTTGAGCACGGATATCCACCGCATTGAGCAGAGTTTGGTTTTGTTTATGTTCGGCGTGGCGTTCGGTCAGATTGCCGGTGGCGCGGTTTCGGACATCAAGGGACGCAGACCTGTGGCTTTGTTCGGTTTGAGCATTTATTTTGCGGCCGTTGTCGCGCTGACGATGGTGCAGTCGGTGGACGGGCTGTTGAACCTGCGCGCCGTACAGGCGTTCGGGGCGGGGATGACGGTGGTCATCGTCGGAGCGATGGTGCGCGATTATTATTCGGGCAGGCAGGCGGCGCAGATGTTTGCCTTAATCGGCATTATCCTGATGGTCGTGCCGCTAATTGCGCCTATGTTCGGCTCGATGTTGCAGGATTTGGGCGGCTGGCGTTTTATTTTCGGTTTTTTGGCGGCGTATTCGTTTGTTTTGTTCATCTTGGTGTTTACTTTCCTGCCGCGTCCGAAGCAGACGGGTAAAATCAGGATGGACATTTTCGGACTGGTGGCGGGCAGGTTTGCCAGAGTGCTGAAAACGCGGGCGGCGATGGGCTATCTGTTTTTTCAGGCATTCAGCTTTGCGTCGATGTTTGCATTTTTGACGGAATCGTCTTTTGTTTACCAAAAACTGTACCATGTGACGCCGCACCAATATTCTTGGGCCTTTGCGCTGAACGTCCTTACGATGGCTTCGTTCAACCGCATCACGGCATGGCGGCTGAAAACGGGGGCGCACCCGCAAAGTATTTTGAAATGGGGCATTATCGTGCAGTTTGTGGCGAACCTGACGATGGTGCTGTTGGTCGTATCGATGGGGCTGCCGCCGATGTGGGCTTTGGTGCCATGCGTAATGTTTTCGGTAGGCACGCAAGGCTTGGTCGGCGCAAACACGCAGGCTTGCTTTATGGCTTATTTCAAGCAGGAAAGCGCCAGCGCAAATGGGGTATTGGGCGCGTTCCAATCCATCATCGGCGCAAGCGTGGGGCTGTTGGCAACGCGGCTGCACAATGGTTCTGCGTTGGTGATGGCGGGCATGATGCTGGCTTCGACGGTATGCGGGATTGTGTTGCTGTGGCTCTGCTCGCATCAGGCTTGGAAGGAAAACGATAAAAGCGAATATGTGTGAATCGTGAACGGCAAAAGGTCGTCTGAAACCTTGAAATCGGGTTTCAGACGACCTTTTTACATCAGCCTATTACTTATTGCACGACATCGCAAGACTTCGCTTTTTCGTGCTTAGGCGCGTTGACGAAATCTTTGCAGTCCGCCAGCAGCTTGGGCAAAAGCGGTTGGAACACGGGATGGCTGCGCAGCTTGCCCGCGTAAAACGACATCATGTACGGATAATAATACTGCATCGCCTGCATCCATTTCGCACCCTCTTCCTTCTTGCCTTGCCGGTAGAGATACAGCGCCACCTGATAAGCGTTGGAATACGGGCGGTAAGACAAGGAATCGATCGCCGCCTTCTCCGCCCAAGGTTTGACCTGCATATCGGTCGGCTCGGCGCGGCGGGTCAGGCTGAGGTCGGCATAATAAGCCAGCATCGGGCTGGTTTCGGAAATATGGCGCAAACCGTTAATCTTCCGCCCCGCCATCTCCGTACTTTCATTTTTCGGAATCCGGCTGTAATCGACCAAATCGGTATACGTCCAGCCCATATGCAGCAGCCCGCCGATAATCAGCAGCGTAGCAAGCCCGCCCGCCCAATTGCGGCCGCGCATCCAAGCGAGGTCGTCTGAAACGTCTTCATAACGTGCCGGCGCGAGTGCGAACATCAACACAAACGGCGTCAGGAAATAGATATACCACAATGGGTACTCCAGCATACTGTGGCACATACTGACGGCAACCATAGACAGCAGCAGCAGCGAAGCCGGATGGTAAGGACGCACCAACATCCGCCATAGTCCCGCAAGCATTGTCAGGGCAACCAATACCGTACCGACCAGCCCGACTTCGGAGAGCAGTTGTAAAACAATATTGTGCGAATGGGTAAACAACACGCCTAAGATATTATTCGGGAAATACTGCTGCTCCGCATTAATCCAGAAAGTCTGTTGGGCAAAGCTGTTCCAGCCGTGTCCGAACCAAGGCGCGGACAAAAAGGCAGTCCAGGCTTTACGCCATTCAATCTGACGCATCGAGCCTTCAAAACCGCTGTTTCCGGCGCGTTCGACCGCCGTTTCATATTGACCGTTGCCCAGCAGTTCTAAAATCGAACCCATCGCAAATTGAAATACCGCCACCAACGCGACCGTCAGGAAAAATATCCGCACCAGCCTCGCAGAATCCCGTCCCGCACGCCAACGCCACACGGGCAAAATCAACGCCACGCCGGCCACATAGCCCAGAATCGTGCGCGAGTTGACCAAGCCCAAGACAGCCGTCATCAGGAAAACCAACAAAAATCCCAGCCAGCCCGGCATTTTGCGGGTTGACCACAAATAAGCCGCCGCCAAAACACCCCACATCAAATAATGCCCGAGGTGGTTGCGCTGCCCAAGCTGACCGCTGACCTCTTTTCCACTATACACAATCATGTTGCGCAGGAACCCAAGATCGTACCAGCCCTTAAACTGTATAAACGCAATCGCAGCCTGCAGCAACGTACCAAACAGCAGCGACCACGCAAACACCGTCACAATGCGTTCCTGCCCGTAGGCCGCGACCCAGCCGCGGCAAGCCCATACCGCCAAAGCCAGAATGATAAACGTCCACATCACCATATCGTTCATGCCGACGTAAATCAAATCCATCATCCGCGCCTGAAGCCACCAAAATGCCGCCAAAACCAGCAAACCGACAGCCGCCTTAGGCAGACGAACGCTCAACAAACCCTTATACGCCGTGACCAACACCAGCATCAGCGCACCCAGCAGCGAAGCCGCTTCCAAATAAAAACTCGACAACGGACCCACGCGGTAGAAGGACAAAAACGGCGCGGCGCATATCCACAAGAAACAGCACCACAAAGGCAACAAACGTCTGTCCCATTCGCTCTTAAGGTCGTCTGAAAAACGCATAAACATTATTTTCCCGCCTTTCTCTGCTGCTTCACAAAAGCCAGGCATGCAACAAAAAACACCAAACACGCCGTCAACGATAAAGCGGCACACACCACCTCGGCAGTACCCGCATTAAACAAACGCATCACCGCCTCGGCAAAATAAATCAAAATCAACATAGAACTATACTGGTAAGTATAAACTTTACCCTTCAAAATACCCGACAACGGCAGGCACAAAGGCAAAGCCTTCAGCGCCAGCCACGAACCGCCGCTGCGCAAAGGCGCAATCCACAGTTCCCACGATAAAGAAAGGACAATCAAAAAAATCAAGCTGCCGCAAGCAGCCAGATAAGGCAAAGAAGATTTATGAGAAGAAGTATTCACGGATAAAGTTCAACAGGCATCGCGCCGAGTGTAAAATGCAGGATTATACCGAAAACCGAAACAGCCGTTGCAGCCCGACCGTTTCAGACGACCCCGGGCTACCGTCAGCATCCGTCGTATTACTTTTCAAACTGTCCGACGAATCAAAAAGATATCCCGTCAGGCAGCCGGACATCCTGAAAAAATCCCCAAACAGGTTGAACCTTCACGCCTGCCCATAATCCTATTGATTTATTCTTTTGGTTCTCTATGAAAACAAACCATACCCTATCTTTCAAAACCGCAATTCTCCGTTTGTCCGCATTAGGCTTGGCATTCACGCTTGCCGCGTGTGCCGGCGGCCCATCCACCGGCCCCGTACCCGACGGCTACTACCGCGTCAAACCGGGCGACACCCTCAGCCAAATCGCCAAACGCTACGGACAAAACGTCAACACCTTGGCATCATGGAACAATCTGAACAACGCCTCACAAATCGAAGTCGGACAAGTCTTGCGCGTCCGTAAAAACGCCGCCAACCGCCCCCGTTCCGGCAGTACCGACATCAGCAGCGCCAGAACCGTCGCCCCCGTCAACCGCCTGACCCTGCAATGGCCGGTCGACAACGGCAAAAATTCCATCATCCGCGGCTACGACAACGCGACCAACAAAGGCATCGATATCGGCGGCACACTCGGACAAAGCGTCAAATCCGCAGCCGCCGGAACCGTCCTCTACGTCGGCGAAGAAGTGCGCGGCTACGGCAAACTGATTCTCATTAGCCACAGCGACTTCTCCATCACCGCCTACGCACACAACGACATCATTCTGGTTCAAAAAGACCAAAAAGTCGCAGCAGGCCAGCCGATTGCCACCATGGGCAATAGCGACACAGACGGCGTCAAACTGCATTTCGAAGTCCGCATGAACGGCAAAGCCGTCGACCCGATGCAGTACCTGCCCGGCTAATCCACAGCTTAATAAAACCCAAACCAAGCCGCAGCCCGATTCCGACAAACGGATTACAGGTCGAGACCTTTGCAAAATTCCCCAAAATCCCCTAAA
>NZ_KV821471.1:0-312 GCF_001815675.1 Neisseria sp. HMSC065D04 | reverse complement strand
CAAGATAGAATGCAAGATGCAGAAGCCGTTAAAACTGCAGCTACCCCGAATTTTGAATGTCATCCTTCCGAGTATAAGTTTAATACGCCTCCTCGGCTCCCGCCTGCAGACCCTGCGGCATACCCGCGATATGAACCTACTCATTTCGAGGCAGTTAAACGCCTGCCTATCCCCATGAACAAAGAACTGATTGTCCCCAAATTGCAAGAGTTAGGCTTTATAGAAAACAGCAATAACGAAATCTTTAAAAGAAATTTCGGGAAGAAAAACATGTATAGCGCCGCTGACTACCTTGCCAATCTTTTTTCTGTA
>NZ_KV821470.1:0-13311 GCF_001815675.1 Neisseria sp. HMSC065D04 | reverse complement strand
GTATTGTACCATTTTGTTTTTAATTGACTATACTATTTATAGCTACTCTACCTTGAAGAAGTCATGTGTTTCAGACGACCTTGCGAACCAGATAATTACTCAGTTCCACATATTTCTCTGGCGCGATATGTTCGGCGCGGTCTTGCGGGCTGATGCCGACTGCCTGCAAATCCTTGTCGCCGGCAAGCTCTTTTAAATTGTTGCGTATGGTTTTGCGGCGTTGGTGGAAGGCGAGTTTCACCAGTTTGGCGAAATGCTCGAAATCGTCCGCCTTGCCGATGCGGTGCTTCACCGGAATCATGCGCACCACTGCCGAATCCACTTTCGGTGCAGGGTCGAACGATTCGGGCGGCACGTCAATCAACAGCTCCATATCGAAAAAATATTGCAGCATTACGCCCAAGCGGCCATAGTCGTTGCTTTTCGGCGCGGCGACCATGCGTTCGACCACTTCTTTTTGCAGCATAAAGTGCATATCGACGACATCGTCTGCCACTTCCGCCAGCTTGAACAAAAGCGGCGTGGAAATGTTGTATGGCAGGTTGCCGACGATTTTCTTTTTGCCCGCGATGCTGTTGAAATCAAACTGCAAGACATCGCCTTCATGAATCACGAGCTTATCCGCAAACGGCAGCGTTTTCAGACGACGTACGATGTCGCGGTCGATTTCGATAACGTGCAGACGGTTCAGCTTCTTCGCCAAAGGCTCGGTAATCGCCGCCAAGCCCGGCCCGATTTCAATCACCACATCATCCGCCTGCGGACGCACGGCGTTGACAATATCGGCAATAATCCGCGTGTCCTGCAAAAAATTCTGCCCGAAGCGTTTCCGGGCCTTATGTTCTTTCATCGCGTCTCTTCAAACTGTCGATCATTATAGTAAGCGCGTATTGTAACTGAAAAACAAAGTCCTGTTCAGACCCGTGACCCAAGCAGCCGCCCTACGCCAATCGGGATTTCAAACCGTCCCGCAATGCAGTAATATCCCGTCCATCCTACACAGCTCGTCTGAAAACCCGCAAGGAGCAATTTCATGCAGATGAATTGGAAAAATCTACTCTCCACACAACGTTTCCGCACGAAAAACGGCGAAATCATCCCGACCGTCACGCCTTCCACCCAAGAAGGAGCCGACGCTTTGCGCACCGACTTCCATATCGACTACGACCGCGTCGTGTTCTCCGGCGCATTCCGCAGATTGGGACGTAAAACCCAAGTCCACCCTCTAGCCGAACACGACCTGACCCACAACCGCCTCACACACAGCGTCGAAGTCGCCAGCGTCGGGCGCAGTATCGGCAACCGCGTAGGCGTGATGCTGCAGGCAGGCGGCTTTTTACCGGAAAACAATACACCGAGCGATATCGGCGCCGTCGTCCAAGTCGCCTGCCTTGCGCACGACCTAGGCAACCCGCCGTTCGGACACACCGGAGAAGACGCATTGCGCGACTGGTTCCGCAATCCTAAAAACCAGCCGTTTTTACAGACATTAAACGACGCCGAACGCAACGACATCCAAACCTATGAAGGCAATGCCCACAGCCTGCGCATCACGGCAAGTTTGGAAATGTATCCCGACGCAGGCGGTATGCGCCTGACGTCCGCCGCCATAGGCGCACTGCTGAAATACCCTTGGACCACGCAACACCCCAACGGAAGAAAAAAATTCAATATTTACCAAACCGAATTACCCTTCATCCGTCGCGTTGCCGACGAATTGGGGCTGATTGAATCAGGCAAAGACTGCTGGGTGCGCCATCCCCTTTCCTACCTGATGGAGGCAGCCGACGACATCTGCTACGCCCTCTTAGACTTGGAAGACGCGGTCGAACTGGATTTGCTGAGCGACGCCGAAATCGAAAGCGTATTATCCGAACTCACTTTTGAAGAAAGCACTTGGCACGCGCAATCCAGCCGCCAGCGTTGCGCCATGTTGCGCGGCATCGCCATCGGCAAAGCGATAGAAGACGTCGCCCAAACCTTCATGATGCACCAATCCGACCTGCTAAACGGCAACTTCAAAGGCAAAGACCTGTTGGCATTGTGCAGCCCGCAAGTTCAAAACACCTTGGAAAAAGCGAAAGAACTTGCCCGCACGCGCATTTTCCGCCACCGCACCAAACTCATGACCGAAATCGCCACCTTCCCGTGTCTCGGTTCCATTTTGGATTTATTGGTTCCAGCCGCATACGCCATGATTGCGCAAAAACAGGTCGATGTGCGCCAATCCCTCGCGCTTGATCTGTTAAAAAACCACGACCCCATCCAAGAAACCGACAGCCTGTATCGCGCCTACATGAAAATCTTAGATTTCGTTGGTGGCATGACAGACAATGCCGCCGCAAAAATGGCGCAAGACTTATCGGGAGTAGGCATTTTACGATAATTAATATCCTTTATTTTCATATTGTTATTTTATTATAAATATTTTTATCCAGAAAATACTGGACAGCAACCGACAGCTTGTATATTATTCGGTCTTCTTGATTCACGACGCAGTCGCGAAGTGATGAAAATGCACCCGTAGCTCAGTTGGATAGAGTATCTGGCTACGAACCAGAGGGTCGGGCGTTCGAATCGCTCCGGGTGCGCCAACAAAACTTATCCGCGCCCATCGTCTAGCGGTTAGGACATCGCCCTTTCACGGCGGTAACCGGGGTTCGATTCCCCGTGGGCGTGCCAAATTCCGAAAGCACAGTTTAATTAAACTGTGCTTTTTTCTTTGTCACTCAATTCATCACAAACAAAGTGAACCCACTTTAAAATCAACACAAGACAAACAAATCACAGCAAATACCGCCGCAAAATAAAACAAAAGAACATCACATTAAAGTCAAATCCATATATAGTGGATTAACTTTAAATCAGGACAAGGCGACGAAGCCGCAGACAGTACAGATAGTACGGAACCGATTCACCACCTTAGAGAATCGTTCTCTTTGAGCTAAGGCGAGGCAACGCGCCGTACTGGTTTAAAGTTAATCCACTATAAAAAAGAACATCACATTAAAGTCAAATCCCTATACCCATTACACCCACGAAACCAACATAAGCAAAGGTCGTCTGAAAACCCCAACTCAAGGTTTTCAGACGACCTTTCAACTTCAAAACATCAAACCATCAGTTTGAACCGACTTTAATCTTCTGCCACAGATTAACCGACAGTTTCTTCGCATCCGAACTCATTTGCGGCATCACAAAACCGTCTTTCATATCCTGAGCATTCGGGAAGATGGAGCGGGTGTTAACCAATTCGGCAGGCATTTTCTCGCGTGCCGGTTTGCTTGCAGGCGCAAAGGTAACGGCAATGCCGTTTTTCGCAGCCACTTCGGGATCAAGCGTGTAGTTGATGTATTTATGGGCATTGGCGATATTTTTCGCATCGGCGGGAATCAGCCAAGATTCAATCCAGAAGCCCATACCCTTCGGCGTCAAGACTTCAATGCCGACGTTGTTTTTCACTTCTTCGGAACGGGCTTTCGCCAAGTTCAAGTCGCCGCCGTTACCTGCTGCGAGACAGATGTCGCCGCGCGCCAGTTCGTCAATGATAGACGGGCTGAAACGTTTTACATCAGGACGGATGGCTTTCAGCACTTCCGCCGCCGCTTTCAAATCATCAGGATTTGTGCCTTTGGGGTCTTTACCCAAGTAGTTCAGCAAAATTGGGAACATCTCGCTCGGCGTATCCCACAAGGCGATACCGCAGGATTTCAGCTTGTTGGTATATTCGGGCTTGAACAGCAAATCCCAACCGTTTTCAGGCAGCTTGCCGCCCAAAAGTTCTTTGCCCTTTGCTGTAATTGCCAAAGTGTTGACGCCGGAGAAATAAGGAACGGCATACTGGTTGCCCGGGTCGGCGGTTTCCAGCATTTTCAACAATTCGGGATCGATGTTTTTGTAATTGGGAATCAGGTCTTTATTGATTTTTTGATAAGCACCCGCTTCGATTTGACGGGGCAGGAAGGCGATGCCGGGAACGACCAAGTCATAGCCGGACTTACCGGTCAGCATTTTGGCTTCGAGGGTTTCGTTGTTTTCGTAAAGGTCGTAGGTCAGCTTCAGCTTATTGGCTTTTTTGAAGTCTTCAACGGTGCTCTCGTCAACGTAGTTCGACCAGTTGTAGATGTTCAAAGTATCGGTGGCGGCTGCTTCGGCATTGGCAGCAGGCGCGCTGCCTGCTTGAGGTTGCTCGGTTTTTTTCTCGCCACCGCCGCAAGCGGCCAGCGACAATGCCGCCAATACGGCTAATACGGATTTTTTCATACGGGCAGATTCCTGATGAAAGATTGTTAACGGAAAATGAACACTCTGCACCCCATCAATACCCCGGCGCAAAGCGGAGCTATTGTAATGGAAGTAGGTGAGAACTCAAAGCAATATCTGACTGATTTTTATTGAAATAAGGCACGATTTCTTAGGCTCGGGAAAACGGCGTTGCACAAGATGTCGTTTTTGGGCAAAATACGGGCGATTTGCGCGCGCAAACAGAGAAAATACTTGCATATAGAGGAATCTGTCTTTAAAATTGCGCGTTTACAGAATTTATTTTTTCAGGAGATATTCAATATGGCAAACAGCGCACAAGCCCGCAAACGTGCCCGCCAATCGGTTAAACAACGCGCCCACAACGCCAGCCTGCGTACAGCATTCCGTACCGCGGTGAAAAAAGTGTTGAAAGCAGTTGAAGCCGGCGACAAAGCTGCTGCTCAAGCAGTTTACCAAGAGTCCGTCAAAGTCATCGACCGTATCGCTGACAAAGGCGTATTCCACAAAAACAAAGCAGCCCGCCATAAGAGCCGTCTGTCTGCCAAAGTAAAAGCATTGGCTTAATCTTTTTCGCCCACCGTCTTGGCGTGTTACCGCGTCGGGACAGGCAAGCAGATAACGATGCCCCTGAGGTCTTAACCTTTCAGGGGCATTGCCGTATGTGATGCAAGTTGATGTAAACTTTTCAGACGACCTGCCGTAAAGCAGGCGCAAGGCGGTAAAATGCGGTTTAATCTGTTTTTCAAACGATTAATCCCGATGTTCAGGCAAAAGGTCGTCTGAAAACACCCAATCGGCAATCCCATGAATGAAATGATGAACAAGATGTTGAAACACAATTTGGCGCAAAGCGATGCCCTAAAGAACAAAAAACCGTCATTCTCCAAATGCCGGCGCGCCTTGATGCTTATCCTTGTCGGCGGAGCCACCGCCCCTGTCGCCTATGCCGACACGGCTTTGCAATGTACCTCCATTCAAGACAATGCCACCCGTTTGGCGTGTTACGACAGCATTTACTCAGCTCAACTGCCGCCGCAAGCACCGCTGCCCGTCATTCGCGAAGAAACCGCCAAAGCGCCGGTCGATTTGCCCAAAACCATCAGCACCAGTCGCGAGAAAAAGGCGGCGACGATTGTGTTTGACGAAAATAAAGAGCAATCCACCCTTTCGGAAGACAATCTCCGCACCGCAGCCGATGCCTACACGCCGCTGAGCCTGATGTACGATTTGGACAAAAACGACTCGCGCGGCTTGTTGAGCGTGCGCGAGCATAATCCCATGTACCTGATGCCCGCATGGTACAACAGCTCGCCCAACCTCCATCCCCATTCCCCTTCGCGCGGCACGACCAATCAGGAAAAATTCAGCGAACAGAAACACATAGAAACCAAACTGCAAGTTTCGTTCAAAAGCAAAATCGCCGAAGATTTGTTTAAAACCCGCGCGGATTTGTGGTTCGGCTATACCCAAAAATCCGATTGGCAGATTTACAACCAAGGCAGAAAATCCGCGCCGTTCCGCAATACCGATTACGAACCCGAAATCTTCCTGACCCAGCCCGTGAAGGCAGATTTGCCGTTCGGCGGCAAACTGCGGATGGTCGGCGCAGGCTTCGTCCACCAATCCAACGGACAAAGCCGCCCCGAATCCCGCTCATGGAACCGCGTTTACGCATTGGCGGGGATGGAATGGGGCAAACTGACCGTCATCCCGCGCGTGTGGATGCGCGCCTTTGATCAGACCGGCGAAAACAACGACAATCCCGACATTACCGACTATATGGGTTATGGCGATTTGAAGCTGCAATACCGTCTGAACGACAAACAAAATATTTCGTCCCTGCTGCGCTACAATCCCAAAACCGGACACGGCGCGGTTGAAGCCGCCTATACTTTCCCGATTAAAGGCAAACTCAAAGGCGTCGTGCGCGGCTTTCACGGCTACGGCGAAAGCCTGATTGATTACAACCACAAACAAAACGGCATCGGCATCGGCCTGATGTTCAACGACTGGGACGGAATTTGATGCCCGACCCTGTTTTCAGACGACCTTTTACATCATGTTGCACACAGGTCGTCTGAAAGCAAAACAAACACCCTTCCCATATTAAAAACACTCGTTTCCTATCGCCCAAACGCGTATAATGCAACGTTTGGGCGATATTTGTCGGAATGACACAGAAGATGACAGAACAAACGGCCGAAGGCGGAAAAGTTGCCAAGGCATTAAAAAAATATCTGATTACAGGCATGCTGGTGTGGCTGCCGATAGCCGTAACCATTTGGGCGGTCAGCTATATCATATCAGCCGCCGACCGGCTGATCAGCCTGCTGCCCGAGCAATGGCAGCCACAATATTTCTGGGGATTCAATATTCCCGGCCTGGGCATTATTGCCGCCATCGTCGTCTTATTTCTGACCGGCGTGTTCGCCGCCAACGTTTTGGGGCGTCAAATCCTCGCCGCATGGGACAGCCTGTTGGGACGGATTCCCGTCGTCAAGTCCATCTATTCCAGCGTCAAAAAAGTATCCGAGTCCCTGCTCTCCGACAGCAGCCGCTCGTTCAGAACGCCCGTGCTGGTTCCATTCCCGCAACCCGATATTTGGACGATTGCCTTTGTATCAGGGCATATTCCCGACAAACTCAAAGGCAGCCTGCCGCACGATGACGACTATCTTTCCGTCTATGTGCCGACCACGCCCAACCCGACCGGCGGCTATTACATCATGGTGAAAAAAAGCGACGTGCGCGAACTCGATATGAGCGTGGACGAAGCATTGAAATATGTGATTTCGTTGGGCATGGTGATGCCGGATGACTTGCCGCTCAAAGCCCAAGCCGAAATACGATGTTTAGACAAATAAACTAGAGATGGTAAACACATGACACATGGTCCTTTTGGCCTTGATTCATGGCTATTTACATTGTCATTATTGTTTTTAGTTGTTATATAGTGGATTAACTTTAAACCAGGACGGCGTTACCTCGCCTAACTTTAAACCAGTACGGCGTTGCCTCGCCTTGCCGTACTATCTGTACTGTATGCGGCTTCGTCGCCTTGTCCTGATTTAAATTTAACCCACTATACTTTGGCGTTGGGAAAATCGTGATGACTGAAATTTTCAGACGAGCTGAACGCATAAACCAACAGCCTGAAAGTTTATTCAACCTCAAAATATAAACATGAAATATTTATCTGCTTTACTGCTTGCCTTGTTTCTGCCCAATCTAGCCGTCTCCGTACCTGTAACCAACAGTAAAGGCGAAGAGGTATTTCTATTTGATTGGCACAAACAACCCGCTTTCAAAAAGCTTTGGCACGAACAAGTCGGCAAACATGCACCCAAAGCCCCCATGCACAATTGGGTGCGTAAAATGGCAGGTCCGATGCCGCCGCTGGAAAGTGTGAAAATCGGCGGCAAGACCTATTACTACACCACCATGTGCCAACCGCATAACTGCGGATACAACAAAATGTATATTCTGACTGACAAACAACAGATTGCTGCTTATCATGTTGTTTATAAAGATGATGATTCCCTTTCTACAAATAATCCGGATCAAATCTACATTTACGGTAAGCCCACGGAAGCAGAATTAAATTTTCTGAAGGCAGAATGGCGTAAAGAACAAAACAATTAAGGTGTCTTTTTTTCAGACGACCTTTTCCTTCTTTTCAAATTGAACAATATAAAAAGGTGATTTTATGCGTACCAACTATTGCGGCCTGATCAGCGAGCAATACTTAGACCAAACCGTAACCGTCAAAGGCTGGGTACACCGCCGGCGCGACCACGGCGGTGTGATTTTTATCGACCTGCGCGACCGCGAAGGTATCGTCCAAGTCGTGATTGACCCCGATACGCCCGAAGCATTTGCCACTGCCGATTCCGCCCGCAACGAATACGTTTTGAGCATTACCGGCCGCGTGCGCAACCGTCCCGAAGGCACGACCAACGACAAAATGATTTCCGGCAAAATCGAAATCCTGGCCAAAGAAATCGAAGTCTTGAACGCCGCCGCTACGCCGCCGTTCCAAATTGACGACGAAAACATCAGCGAAAACGTGCGCCTGACCAACCGCGTTATCGACCTGCGCCGTCCGGTGATGCAGCGCAACCTGCGCCTGCGTTATCAAGTCGCTATGGGTGTTCGCCGTTATTTGGATGCGCAAGGCTTCATCGACATCGAAACCCCGATGCTGACCCGCTCTACTCCAGAAGGCGCGCGCGACTACCTCGTGCCGAGCCGCGTTCATCCGGGCGAGTTTTTCGCTCTGCCGCAATCGCCGCAATTGTTCAAACAACTGTTGATGGTGGCGGGTTTCGACCGTTACTACCAAATCACCAAATGTTTCCGTGACGAAGACCTGCGTGCCGACCGCCAGCCTGAATTCACCCAAATCGACTTGGAAACCTCGTTCTTGAACGAGGATGAAATCATGGACATCACCGAAGGCATGGCAAAACAAGTCTTCCAAGACGCGCTGGGTGTGGACTTGGGCGATTTCCCGCGTATGCCTTACGCCGAAGCCATGTTCTACTACGGCTCCGACAAACCCGATATGCGCATCAGCCTGAAATTTACCGAGCTGACCGACCTGATGAAAACGGAAGAGTTCAAAGTCTTCCGTGGCGCAGCCGACATGAAAGGCGGTCGCGTAGTCGCCCTGCGCGTACCGAACGGCGCGAAATTCAGCCGCAAAGAAATCGACGAATACACCAAATTTGTCGGCATCTACGGCGCGAAAGGTTTGGCGTACATTAAAGTGAACGATGTCAGCAACCTTTCCAACGGCGAAGACAGCGGCCTGCAATCTCCAATCGTGAAATTCCTGTCTGAAAACGCCCTGAAAGAAATCATTGCGCGTACCGGCGCGCAAAACGGCGACATCATCTTCTTCGGCGCAGACAAAGCCAAAGTCGTGAACGAAGCCATCGGCGCGCTGCGTATCAAAGTCGGTTTGGAACACGGCGCGGAAAACGGCTACTTCGTGGACGAATGGAAACCTTTGTGGGTCGTCGATTTCCCGATGTTCGAATACGACGAAGACGGCGACCGCTGGGCAGCCATGCACCATCCGTTCACCTCGCCCAAGCCCGGTCATGAAGACCTGATGGCGTCCGATCCTGAAAACTGCCTGGCCCGCGCCTACGATATGGTGTTGAACGGCTGGGAAATCGGCGGCGGCTCTATCCGTATCCACCGTGCCGACGTACAGGAAAAAGTGTTCGCCGCACTGAAAATCAGCCCCGAAGAGCAACAGGAAAAATTCGGCTTCCTCTTGGACAACCTGAAATTCGGCGCGCCTCCGCACGGCGGTTTGGCATTCGGCCTTGACCGTTTGGTGACACTGATGACCGGCGCCGAGTCCATCCGCGACGTGATTGCCTTCCCGAAAACCCAACGCGCCCAATGTCTGCTGACCAATGCACCGAATGCGGTGGACGACAAACAGCTGCGCGAATTGAGCTTGCGCCTGCGCCAGAAAGCGACCGAAAATAAAGAAGCGTAATTTTTAAAAGCAGGTGGGCAACACCTGACAGTCAAAAGGTCGTCTGAAACCTAATTACACGGGTTTCAGACGACCTTTTTCATCATGGATGTAATGAATGTCAGTAAGCGGGCATTTTCTATTTTAATCCTCCGACACTCATCAAGTCATGGGCAAATCGCCCTATTAAATTTAATCTAATTGAGTAATATCAGTTTATATTCATAATCCCACAGTAATTTTTTACATTTCCCCCTTGTCATGCTATCCTCGCCTCCCCTGTATGTATCAGCTTGTTTCATCAAGCAGTTTATTGTTGCACGCATACAGACAATATCCTGATTAATTATCGACAAGAGTATTGCTATGAAAAAAATAACTTCCTCTATTCTAAAAACCTGTTTTGCAGCGACGGCGGTTATCACAGCGCATTCTGCGTTTGCATATGACGCTTCCCGCCCCACCTCTGCTCCCGCACGCAGCACTTTGGACAACCACAATTTCCCCTATTCCATGCCGATTAATCCTAACGCAGCGCGCGACGGCAAACCTTATTTGAAAGCACACGACGACGTGATGACGCTGGCGGGCGCGACCCTGCCTCCTGCACGTCCGGTCAAACCGACTGCGCCTCCTCCATCCAAACCTGTCGGCAACAATGGCGACTTTCCTTACTCCATGCCAATCGGCGGCAATGTTTCGATACCGGACAGCGGTGTGATGAGCACAGCCTCCCAACCTCCTGCCCGCCCTATCGGCAAACCGATTGCGCCTCCTCCGGCTAAACCCGTCGTCAACAATGGTAACTTCCCTTACTCTGAGCCAATTTATGGCAAACGTACTTCGACAACACCTGTCGGCGTCATGACCACAGCCGACGCACCGCCTGCCTACAATCCAAACAACGCAGTGGCAAAACCTCAATATACAGTCAAAAATTCCGTCCGCGTTGCTGATGCCGACAACCTGAAAAACAAAGAAATCCTGTTTGTTATCGACAGAATCGAAGGCAAGGGCGAGCGCGTCATCCGCGAACGCCGCATCAATCAGATCGAGCTGTTCAGCCTGAACACTGAAGACGGCAAAGGAAAAGGCTTGCTGACCGTCGGCAAAATCCCGACCGCTTCGGGCAATGTATTCTTCGGCGAATGGGCGCCTGCTTCAGAAGCCGCCGCTACTGCGCATGTCAAAGGCAACGCGCATCCTGCCTGGTTCTATGGCAAAAACCCGACCGGCAGCACCAAAGGCTTGGCGACTGCAACTTACAACGTAGTCGGTGTCAACGGTCATAAAGCCGGCGAACGCGATATCTATACCGGTACCGTCAAAGCCTATTTTGGTTCGGGCGACAGCGGCAGCATGACCGGCAAACTGGCGCGCCATACCGACACTCTGGACTTTGCCGGCGTGAAAATCGACAACCGCAACGGTACTTTTGCCTCTGATGCCGCCCGCAACCGCGAAGGCATCAAAGGTCAGTTCTACGGTCAAAATGCCGCCGCATTGGCGGGTATTGCGACCCGTGGTACGGAAAGCCGCGCCGATGACATCTCCTTCGGCGGTATAAAACAATAAACCGTCGATAGAACAACGGGGAAGGCGCGGATTGCCGTGCTTTCCCCGTTTTATGGCAAGCTGCGGACGGATTTCCGCGGCTTCCGTTTTCAGACGACCTTTTGTGCTTCTCATTACCTCAAGGGTCGTCTGAAAACGGAAACAGATTAAAAACAAAGCAATATTCAAAATCGCATCTTTTCAGACGACCGCTCCGCTTCGCCGCAAACCCGCCCCGTCCGAAATTTACCCACCACACACCAGCCCGAAAGAAAACGAATGAACAAATCCTGCCTCCTCCTGCTCGCCCTACTGCCCCTGTCCTCCCACGCTGACAGCGACGACCTGCGCCGCCTGTCTGAAGAAAACGGGCGCGTGCAGCAGCAATATCGGGAAAGCGGCTGGCTGGACGGCGGCACACCCGCAGGCGACATCGAAAACGACGACGCATACATCCGTATCGGCGGTCAGATTTACACCGTAGGCAACAATACCGAAGAGCTGGAAAGCGCGATTTATCATGCCATTAACGAACGTCAATGGAAAAAGGCAGAACGCTTCGCCACACGCTATGCCGCCCTGCCCGGCCACAATCCCGCCCTGCCCAAATTGGTGCTCGGTTTGAAACAACGCGCCGAAGGACGCCTCGCCGAAGCCTTACGGAACCTGCAAGCGGCAGAAGCACTCGACCCCGCCAACCCGCGCATCCTGCTCGAAACCGCGCGCCTTTATACCGAAGACAACCAAAACCGCGAAGCCCGAAGCGCATTCGCCCGCGCCCAAGCCGCCGATATTCCCGAAGAAACCCGCGCCCTGATCGGACAATACCTCGGCGAAATCGACAAACGTAGCCGCTGGCACGGACAAATCGGCATCGCCTACGGCTACAACAGCAATATCAACCAATCCGACGGCTCCATCCGCTGCATCCTGCCGCTTGACGGCCAATGCCTCGCCTACCAAAACCTGCCCGACCCCATCCGTTCCCCCGTATGGAATTACAGCCTGAGCGCAGGCAAAATCAGGCCCATTAAAGGACACCACAGCCTCAAAACCAGCCTCCTCGCCTACGGCACGCACTACCGCCGCAAAGACACAGACGCCGCCCTGTCCGACTACGGCAGCCAAACAGGTACGCTGTCCGCCGGTTACGAATACGCCGACGCACAAAGCCGCCTCTCGCTGATGCCCGTTTACGAACACGAACGGCGCAACCGCCACACCTACTACAACGCCTACGGCGCCGAAACCTCGTGGACGCATACCATCAACCCCAAATGGCAGGTCAACGCCGACTGGTCGGGTAAACGTTACCGCCACAGCGGCACCGCAAAAACCTACGCCGCCGACTACACCGAATACCGCACAGGCCTGGGCGCAGAATACGCCCTGACCCCGAAAACCGGCGTGTTCGCAGGCTCGGACTACACCCGCCGCACATACAACGGCGGCACATCCGACCACCGCGAATACACCCTCCGCACAGGCTTATACACCCTGTTTGACAACGGTACCTACCTCAACGCCCTCGTCATGAAACGGCGCAACCTCTACGACCGCGCAGGCATCGCCGCAGACGGACAAAGACGCAGCGACCGCCAAACCGTCTGGCTCGCCGCCGCAGGCTTCAGACAATGGCACATCGGCGGCTTCTACCCCGAACTGCGCTTCAAACACACCACCGTCAAAAGCAATTCCGTGTTCTACCGCTACCGCCAAAACGAAATCATGCTGGGCGTGAAAAAACAGTTTTGAAGCGTTTTATAGGATGGATAGGAAAATAGAAAGGTCGTCTGAAAATAAGGATTTATGAATTTCAGACGACCTCGTTTAATGAGTTCAAATAACAGCAAACATCTCACACCCACCGCTATCCCCTTCTATACCTTTCCAAATCTGCCGTAACCTACCCCCTCTCCTGCCCGGCGGGAGAGGGTTGGGGAGAGGGTGGCTCTATGGACCACACGAATTTGATTTTTCCCAAACAAAAAAGCCAC
>NZ_KV821469.1:10136-10349 GCF_001815675.1 Neisseria sp. HMSC065D04 | reverse complement strand
TAAAATCACAAAGGTCGTCTGAAAAACAGTTTTCAGACGACCTTTTGATTATCAAACAGCCGATATAGTGAATTAAATTAAGCCTGCCGTAGCGTGGGCTTCGCACGCGAATCCGCTGATCAAATCCTGATTCGGACAATCAACCCAGCCGCTTCCTCATGGGCAAAGACGCTACAATCTAAAATCACAAAGGTCGTCTGAAAAACAGTTTTC
>NZ_KV821469.1:0-10036 GCF_001815675.1 Neisseria sp. HMSC065D04 | reverse complement strand
AGGGGATTTTGGGGAATTTTGCAAAGGTCTCAGGCGGTCTGCTGTCAAACCGTCCGCCAGCGATGCGATGAATCAATAAAATCACAAAGGTCGTCTGAAAAACAGTTTTCAGACGACCTTTGTGATTCTCAAACAGCCGATATAGCGAATTAAATTAAGCCATCCGTAGCGTGGGCTTCGCCCGCGAATCTGCCGATCAAATCCCGAACCAGACAATCAACCAAGCCGTTTTTCGTGGGCAAAGCCCACGCTACAATCCGCGTCCAGTATCAGCGGCGTACCGTTATTCCCCAACCCGCCTACCAAGTCGAATAAGGATGCTTGCTCAAATACGCATTGGTAAATTTTCCTTCCGACGTAATCTCCTCGCCCAGCCAGTCCGGTTTTTCAAACGGCGTATCTTCCGCAGGCAGCTCGACCTCCGCCACCACCAAAGGCGCGTTGTCGCCGAAATACTCGTCGATTTCAAACACAAAGCCCTTAAATTCCACCCGATAACGGTGTTTTTCCATCTTAAACGGACACATCGTCTCCATCATCTGCCGCGCGTGCGCCAAAGGAATTTCGTATTCAAACTCGCTGCGGCTGACATCCGAAATATAGCCTTTCAAAGTCAGCCAAGCCTTGTCGTCAATAATGCGCACGCGGATGGTGCGCTCTTTTTCCACGCTCAAATAGCCCTGCTGCAACACTTGCGGCGCAGAGGCTTCGCGCTTCCAGTCATCGTTTTTCAACAGGAAGCGGCGTTCGATTTCAATAGTCATCTGTTTGATTCCAATATAAAAGAAGGTCGTCTGAAAACAGGTTTTGCAGGTTTCGCACACACCTTAAAACGGCTTGAACACCACCATATACAAAGCGACGACCATCATCAATACAGGCACTTCGTTAAACACCCTGTACCACTTGTGCGAATGCGTATTGCGTTTTTCCTCAAAGCCGCGAAGCAGCGCGCCGCAATAAAATTGATAAGCCAAAAGCAGCAGGCCCATCAACAGCTTCACATGCAGCCAGCCCTGCCCCCACCAGCCCGTAACAAACGGAATCAAAATGCCGAACACCAGCGTCCCGAATCCCAACGGCGACATAAACTTATACAGCCGCCGCGACATCGCCGAGAGCCGCTCATATTCCACCGGCTGCTCCGCCGCCTCAACCTGCGCCAGATTCACAAAAATCCGCGGCAGGTAAAACAGCCCGGCGAACCACGAAATCACAAAAAACACATGCAAGAGCTTAAACCACAAATACATTTTCAGACGACCTCATGCTCGAAAACGCATATTTTACCCGCCAAACCGCAGCGGCTGTTTTCTTTATGTCAACGACTGTCTGTTTTACGCCCGAAAAATTGTAAATCACGTCATAATTTCGAACAGTTGATATGCAATAAAATTAAACTTTGTTAAAATGCACATGTAATTAAAACCAATAGCCGCCATACCTCGCGGAACAAACACAAAACGGAAAGAAAACATGATTAAGCAATTTGAAATCAGCACCAGCGTTCAAAAACAACTCGGCGACTACCTCGCCGCCAACCAGACCGACCTCAAAACCGCCATGGCAGACGAAACCCGCAACGGCGAAGTCGCCGCCATCATCCATGCCGGCCTGCCCATGATGGTGCGCAAAATCTATTCTCTGGAAAAAATGAAAAACTTCTTCTGGACGAAAAAAGAACTGATGGTCGAATTCGTCGCCATGCGCCTTGCCGCCGCCGAAAAGAAAAACGCTAAGAAAAAACGCTGATTCCTTCCTTTCGGAAAAAATACATCAAAAGGTCGTCTGAAACCATTTGCCGGGTTTCAGACGACCTTTTCATATTCGAATCGATAGAAATATTTTCTTACGATTTTGCTATATAAAATAAAAACCACCATTTCCGCCCACCTCAAACGGCAGGCGGTTTTACTTCAATTTGATTTTTCGTTATCTATAAAGTCATTGAATTGTTGGCGGAACTCCATCGGTCGGGCGATATAAGGAATCGGAGCATGACTGCCACCCGTCCCCCTGATCACTATGGAGCCATAATTGAAAATCCTGCCCCAAAAACCTTGAATTACAGAAAGACTTTCAGCACGATCTATATTTAGTTCAATTGTTTGCCGACGGATAAAGCCAGCTTTGGCAATCAGTCTTTTATTGGTCAATGCAAGCTCCGTTGTCATGACATTCAGCACAGCCACAATAATGAACAATATGCCGATTATTCCAATAATTGGAATCTCTCTTATCAACAGTGCAAACAATGCACCAAATACCAATCGTCCGAATTGGGACAGCCACGATACTTGCGCTTTATAAACAATACGTTCACTCCGCCCTAAAGAGCTTTCAATATAACTTGCCATTTGACGTTCTCCACATTAGGTATTTTCCAAAAATACGGATTATAATCCGTGGATAAATAAGCGTCAAAATTGGATATTTTGAGATTTGTGAAGACAAATCTCATGAGTAAAATCAGTGTTTTGATAGGTATAAAAATCCGAGAAATCCGCAAACAGTCCAATATCAACCAAGAAAACTTAGCCTTACTTGCCGATATAGACAGAAGCTATATGGGTAGAATAGAAAGGGGGGAGGTCAACATAACGGTCGATAAACTGTATCAACTGTCTTCTGCTTTAAACTGTTCCATACACGACCTGCTGCCGGATGATTCAGAAATTAAAAATACCTGAACCGTTCAAGTAGTCCGCCCACATGACCAATCTTCTAAAAAGGTCGTCTGAAAACCGACATCAAGGTTTTCAGACGACCTTTATCATTGTGAAATCACTATATAATACCGCTCATTAAATTCCCGATACGAGCCAGCCATGTCCGCATCCCAACCCACCATCGCCGCCATCGCCACCGCACCCGGACGCGGCGGCGTCGGCGTTATCCGTCTTTCCGGCAAAAACCTGCTGCCTTTGGCGCAAACCCTCAGCGGCGGCAAAACGCCCAAACCGCGCACCGCGCTTTACACCGACTTTCTCGGCGGCGACGGGCAGCCGATAGACAACGGCATCCTGCTCTACTTCGCCGCCCCCGCCAGCTTTACCGGTGAAGACGTGATTGAATTGCAGGGACACGGCGGTCCCGTCGTGATGGACATGCTGCTTTCGCGCTGCCTCGAACTGGGCGCGCGCATGGCGGAACCGGGCGAATTTACCAAACGCGCCTTCCTCAACAACAAGCTCGACCTTGCCCAAGCCGAAAGCGTCGCCGACCTTATCGACGCCTCCAGTAAGTCCGCCGCACGCATGGCGTTGCGTTCGCTCAAAGGCGCGTTTTCCCAACACATACACGAGCTGGTGGACGACCTTATTACTTTGCGGATGTTGGTCGAAGCCACGTTGGACTTTCCCGAAGAAGACATTGACTTCCTCGAAGCTGCCGACGCGCGCGGCAAGCTCCAAGTCCTGCAAGGCCGTCTGAAAACCGTGCTCGCCAGCGCGGAACAAGGCGCGATTTTGCGCGAAGGCATGAACGTCGTCCTCGTCGGCGCGCCCAACGTCGGCAAATCCAGCCTGCTCAACGCCTTGGCGGGCGACGACATCGCCATCGTAACCGACATCGCCGGTACCACCCGCGACACCGTGCGCGAACAAATCACCCTCGACGGCGTACCCGTCCACATCATCGACACCGCTGGCCTGCGCGAAACCGACGACGTGGTCGAACAAATCGGCATCGAGCGCAGCCGCAAAGCCGTCTCCGAAGCCGATGTCGCCCTGATTCTCATCGACCCGCGCGAAGGCGTGAACGCCAAAACCCAAGCCATTTTGAACAGCCTGCCCGAAGGTTTGAAAAAAATCGAAATCCACAACAAAGCCGACCTGACCGGCGAACCCGTCGCCGTCCGTTCAGACGGCCTCGCGCAAACCGGCGCGGACACCGTCATCAGCCTGTCCGCCAAAACCGGCGCGGGTCTCGATTTGCTCAAACACGCGCTGTTGCAGGAAGTCGGCTGGCAGGGCGAAAGCGAAAGCCTGTTCCTCGCCCGCAGCCGCCACCTCAACGCCCTGCACGAAGCCGAAGCTGAGCTGGAAAACGCCGCCCTCTGCAACAACAACCAAATCGAGCTTTTCGCCGAACACCTGCGCCTCGCCCAAAACGCGTGCAGCGAAATCACCGGCGAATTCACCGCCGACGATTTGCTGGGCGTGATTTTCTCGCGCTTCTGCATCGGCAAATAAGATTAACCCTTATCCATACGCGAAAGGTCGTCTGAAAACCAAGATTCAGGTTTCAGACGACCTTTGCCGTTTGAAAGCATTGGTTTTTGACGAAATCCACGGATTGCTCACAACTTATCCACAATTTGAACTTCATCCCAATTCAATCAAACCAAATCTAATTCATTGAAAACTATCAATATACACAAAAGGTCGTCTGAAAATTTTCAGACGACCTTTTAAATTGTTCACAAAATTATCAACAGGACTAGGGTTATCGGCATCAAACCAGATTCTGCGGATTGCCTGCGACGAAGCGGTTGATGTTGTCCACAAGGATGTCAAACAGACGGTTGGCGGCCTCTTGGCTTGCCCATGCAATGTGTGGCGTGACAATGAGGTTGGGCAGTCGAGCTTTCAGCAGAGGGTTGCCGTCGCGCGGCGGCTCTTGTGTTAACACGTCAAAACCTGCCCCGCCGATTTGGCCGTATTTCAACGCCGCAACCAAAGCGGCTTCATCAACCAAGCCGCCGCGCCCGCAGTTGATGAGGATGGCGCCGGGCTTCATCTGTTGCAACTCGGCTTCGCCTATCATGTTTGCCGTTTCCGGCGTGAGCGGGCAATGCAGCGACAGCGCGTCGGCAGTGCGGACGGCTTCGTCAAAGGAAACGTAGCCGTCGCGGACGGTTTCGGCGTGTTTGTGTTCGACAAACACGACCTTCATTTTGAACGCCTGTGCATAAGTTGCCAGCGTCTGTCCGATGTTGCCGCGACCGAAAATCGCCAGTGTTTTACCGTTTAAATCGCGCATCGGTGCGCCGAGGTGGCAGAAAAACGGCGAGTTTTCCCACAAGCCTGCTGCAACGTCTCGCTGATAGGCAGGCAGGTTGCGCATCAGGGTAATCATCATCATAAACGCGTGTTCCGCCACGGATTCATTGCCGTAAGCGCGGATGTTGCACACGCTCACGCCCGCTTGCTTGGCGGCAGCAAGGTCAACATTGTTGACGCCCGTCGCGGCTAGCGCAATCAGTTTGAGCTGCGGGTTGGCGGCGATGTGTTCGGCGGAAATCACGACTTTGTTGGTAATGATGATGTCCGCGCCCTGTATGCGCTCGGCGGTCTGATGCGCCTCAGTCGAACCATAGCTGCTTAAAGTATGCGGAAAATCAAAGTCAAACGGACGGTCGGCAAGCGTGTCGCGGTCGAGAACGGCAATGCACAGTGGATTCATATTTCACCTATCAAAAATAAAATAATGATTAAAATAAGCTAACATCAGATAAAATATTCAAAAGATACGGCGTAGTTGAGAATGGTTATTATCCGAATCATACAGACATCACCATATCAGGAAACCATCATGATTAAAACCATGACCTTTGCCATTTTACATTTCGCCACCGCGTTCGGCGTTGCCTATATTTTGACCGGCAGCATTGGCATCTCAAGCGCAGTCGCGCTGGTCGAGCCGCTTGCCAACACCGTCGTTCTCTATTTCCACGAACAGGCATGGCGACGCTACGAAAAAAATATAGTGGATTAACTTTAAACCAGGACGGCGTTACCTCGCCTAACTTTAAACCAGTACGGCGTTGCCTCGCCTTGCCGTACTATCTGTACTGTATCTGCGGCTTCCGCCTTGTCCTGATTTAAATTTAATCCACTATAAAACCGTGAAACAAGAATGGGCTACGTCGCTGCACCATTGTGGATAAGTTTTGACTGGAGGTCGTCTGAAAACTGGCTAGGGCATATTGTTTCTTATTGGTAAATATTCTTTCAATAAAATAGATATTTATCAATCAAAACGAAATCAATAAAATGCTTTCCATCGCTTGAACGCCTATGCAGTTCATCTTTTATATTCAACATCATAAGGAAAGTATCATGAAAAAAGCACTCTTCGCCTCCCTCATCGCCGTTGCCGCCGCCACATCTTTCGCCGACAGCCGCATTCCCGAATGGAATCATGCCAACGACTCCGGCCCCATTCCAGGCTTAACCCAAGTCGAATATCACGACGCGCACGATATGCGTAAAGATGATGACCGCGTGAAATTCACCGCACCTGCCACAGGTGTGCGCGAAATCACCGACATCGGCTACAACGACACCTATGCCCGTTCGTTGCAAAACGGCTCAAATTGATTGCCCATCGGTTGAAGTTGAAAGGTCGTCTGAAAACGTACCCATCCGTTTTCAGACGACCTTTTGCTTTATCGGAAACGGCAGCTATGATACCCTTCAGCGCGGAATATCGAAGAGTCGATATTGTTAACTGATTGAAAACGCTATGAAAGGATAAAACATGAGCGGTTTGATTATTGAAGATTTGCAGGAAGGCCACGGCAAAGAGGCCGTGAAAGGCAAGGAAATTACCGTACATTACACCGGTTGGCTGGAAGACGGCACCAAATTCGACTCCAGCCTCGACCGCCGTCAGCCACTGACGATTACGCTGGGCGTGGGTCAGGTCATTCAAGGCTGGGACGAAGGTTTCGGCGGCATGAAGGAAGGTGGCAAACGCAAGCTGACCATTCCCGCCGAAATGGGCTACGGCGCACGCGGCGCGGGCGGCGTGATTCCGCCGAATGCGACGTTGGTGTTTGAAGTAGAGCTGTTGAAAGTTTATGAATAATGCCTGACGGCGTTGGGATGGATTTTCTACATTGAAAAAGAGCAAAAGGTCGTCTGAAAACCGAATGTTGAGGTTTTCAGACGACCTTTTTGTTTAATCCAAGCGGGTTGGGACAAACCAAATTTGTAGCGTGGGCTTTGCCCGTGAAACCTGCTGTCTAACCATGTCAGACAATAATCTCATTTGCTTTCATCTCGTGGGCAAAGCCCACGTTACGGATTGCAACAAGGCAACCTGTTCCTATCCCCGTCCGGCGGGGGAAGGTTAGGATGGGGGCGGCTTTGTGGGGTTTAGGCAAAATCGGATTTGTGTAACCCTAAGAGCCACCCTCTCCCCAACCCTCTCCCGCCGGACGGGAGAGGGGGTAGGTTTCAGGTTGAAACAAGGTCGTCGGAAACCTTGAGATTCGGGTTTTAGAGAAACCCGTTCTACACCCGTTTTCAGGCGACCTTATTTATTCAATCAACACGGGATTGGAATAACTTAGGTAGCGTGGGCTTTGCCCGCGAAATCCACAGTCTGACAACCTGAATCGGGAAACCGTGTATGTTATTTATCTCGTGGGCAAAGCCCACGCTACGGATTGCAACAAGGCGACCTGTCCCTTCCCCCGTCTAGCGGGGGAAGGTTAGGATGGGGGTGGCTTTGTAGGTTTAGGTAATAAAATCAAATTCGTGCCAACCGTAGAGCCACCCTCTCCCCAGCCCTCTCCCGCCGGACGGGAGAGGGGGTAGATTGCAGGTTGAAACGAGGTCGTCTGAAAACCTTGAGATTCGGGTTTTTAGAGAAACCCGTTCTACACCCGTTTTCAGACGACCTTATTTATTCAATCAACACAGGGTTGGAATAACTCAGGTAGCGTGGGCTTTGCCCACGAAATCCACAGTCTGATAACCTGAATCGGGAAACCGTGTATGTTATTTATCTCGTGGGCAAAGCCCACGTTACGGATTGCAACAAGGCAACCTGTTCCTTCCCCCGTCTGACAGGGGAAGGCCAAGATGGGGGTGGCTTTGTGGGTTTAGGGTAAAAGCAAATTCGTACAGCCCTAAGAGCCGCCCTCTCCCCAGCCCTCTCCCGCCGGACGGGAGAGGGGGTAGATTGCAGGTTGAAACGAGGTCGTCTGAAAACCTTGAGATTCGGTTTTTTAGAGAGACCCGCTCTACACCGGTTTTCAGACGACCTTTTTCCCATCCCGTACCCGCAAGCGCCTTTCCACCTGTCAAATCCCCCCGAAAAAGCGTACAATTCCACGTTTATTTTTGAATTCATTATATTTTCAGACGACCTCCGTCAGAGAAAAGAGGTCGTCTGAAACCATTAGGCACGTTGACACACATGACCCACATGATTTACCCCAAAACCTACGACGTCATCGTCGTCGGCGGCGGCCACGCAGGCACGGAAGCCGCGCTTGCCGCCGCACGCATGGGCGCGCAGACGCTTTTGCTCACACACAACATCGAAACGCTCGGACAAATGTCGTGCAACCCCTCCATCGGCGGCATCGGCAAAGGCCATCTCGTGCGCGAACTCGACGCGCTCGGCGGTGCGATGGCGTTGGCCACCGACAAATCCGGCATCCAGTTCCGCCGTCTGAACGCCAGCAAAGGCGCGGCGGTTCGTGCCACGCGCGCGCAGGCGGACCGCATTCTGTATAAAGCCGCCATCCGCGAGATGCTGGAAAACCAAGAAAATCTGGAGCTTTTCCAGCAGTCGGTTGACGACGTCACGCTCGACGGCGACCGCATCAGCGGCGTAATCACCGCGATGGGCGTGGAATTTAAAGCCCGCGCCGTCGTGCTGACCGCAGGCACGTTTTTGTCCGGCAAAATCCACATTGGTTTGGAAAACTACGAAGGCGGCCGCGCGGGCGACCCCGCCGCCAAATCGCTGGGCGGACGTTTGCGCGAATTGAACCTGCCGCAAGGCCGTCTGAAAACCGGCACGCCGCCGCGTATCGACGGACGCACGATTGATTTCTCCCGGCTCACCGAACAGCCCGGCGACACGCCCGTGCCCGTCTTTTCCGTGCGCAGCAACGCCGATATGCACCCGCGCCAAGTGTCCTGCTGGATTACGCATACCAATTTGAAAACACACGACATTATCCGCAGCGGCTTCGACCGCAGCCCCATGTTCACCGGCAAAATCGAAGGCGTCGGCCCGCGCTACTGCCCGTCGATCGAAGACAAAATCAACCGCTTTGCCGACAAAGACAGCCACCAGATTTTCCTCGAACCCGAAGGCCTGACCACCAACGAATACTACCCCAACGGTATTTCCACCAGCCTGCCGTTCGACATCCAAATCGCACTCGTGCGCAGCATGAAAGGCCTTGAAAACGCCCATATCCTGCGCCCCGGCTACGCCATCGAATACGACTACTTCGACCCGCGCAACCTTAAAGCCAGCCTCGAAACCAAAACCATCCAAGGCCTCTTCTTCGCCGGACAAATCAACGGCACCACCGGCTACGAAGAAGCCGCCGCACAAGGCCTGCTCGCAGGCGCGAACGCCGTGCAATACGTCCGCGGACAAGACCCGCTCCTGCTGCGCCGCGAACAAGCCTATCTCGGCGTGTTGGTGGACGACCTCATCACCAAAGGCGTGAACGAACCCTACCGCATGTTCACCAGCCGCGCCGAATACCGCCTGCAACTCAGGGAAGACAACGCTGACATGCGCCTGACCGAAGACGGCCACAAAATCGGCTTGGTAGGTGAAGCGCAATGGCGCATGTTCAACGAAAAACGCGAAGCTATCGAACGCGAAATCCAACGTTTGAAAACAACATGGTACACGCCGCAAAAACTCGCCGAAGACGAACAAATCCGCGTGTTCGGGCAAAAACTCAGCCGCGAAGCCAACCTGCACGACCTCCTGCGCCGCCCGAACCTCGACTACGCCGCACTGATGACGCTCGAAGGCGCAGAACCCGAGTGCAGGCTGCCTGAAAACGTGATTGAGCAAGTGGAAATCCAAGTCAAATACCAAGGCTATATCGACCGCCAAAACGAAGAAATCGACAGCCGCCGCGACATCGAAACCTTAAAGCTGCCCGACGACATCGATTACAGCAAAATCAAAGGCTTATCCGCCGAAGTGCAGCAAAAGCTCAACCAGCACAAACCCGAAACCGTCGGACAGGCAAGCCGAATTTCCGGCGTCACGCCTGCGGCGGTGGCATTGCTGATGGTGCATTTGAAGCGCGGGTTTAAGG
>NZ_KV821468.1:0-1081 GCF_001815675.1 Neisseria sp. HMSC065D04 | reverse complement strand
TTCGACCAAACTGATGAATAACAAGACTTACACCACCTCCGAGCGTACATTCAAAGGCAAAAGCTGGACCTGCTACCGCTCGGAAAAAGAAGAATTATGCGTAGATGCCCCAAGCCTTTACTCTATCTTATCGGCTGTTAATTAATTTCCTCTGCGTTTGGCTTTGCCTAATGTCTCGATATGAAAAAAGGTCGTCTGAAACCGGATTTCCAGTTTCAGACGACCTTTTGTTTACCGTTACACCCTCCAGCATCCATATCCTTTGCTCCACGCTTTTGTTAACCTTTAAAGATTCTATAGTGGATTAACTTTAAACCAGGACGGCGTTACCTCGCCTTAGCTCAAAGAGAACGATTCTCTAAGGTGCTGAAGCACCAAGTGAATCGGTTCCGTACTATCTGTACTGTCTGCCCGGCTTCGTCCTTGTCCTGATTTAAAGTTAATCCACTATATATTCGGACGGAGGCTGACAGTTTGCCGATTCCGGATAAACCTGCCCAACCCATTGCCGTTTCCGTGCGGGAGGAAGGGATGGAAAGTCAAGCATCAAAACAATATCCCCATACAGTCTTTTTAAAAAAGGTCGTCTGAAAACACGGCATATATTTTCACCGAGCAACGACCTTATCGGGAAATGCGAACTTGCCGAACATCCCGTTTATGTATATGATAACGAACACCGTGCCGGTGTAGCTCAGTCGGTAGAGCAGCGCATTCGTAACGCGAAGGTCGGGGGTTCGATTCCCTTCTCCGGCACCAGATTGGATAAAGAAAGGTCGTCTGAAAACTTGTTTTTGGGGTTTTCAGACGACCTTTTTCATAGAGAGCGGATGCAAATAAGGTTTGCTAACTTATTCAGCAGATAAAAGTACAATGCTGCTCTTCTCAGTTTCTGCGCTTCATGGCTTTGTTCCCCGCGCGAAGAAAGATCTTTTTACGCTATTTCAGTTTGATTTTTAAAGGTAAGCCAAAATGAAAAGAATACTTTTCACTATCCTGTTTTTGTCTACAACTGCCTATGCCAGCCACACTTATTCATCAGACAATTTGACTTGCACATACCAAGATTTGACCACCCCAA
>NZ_KV821467.1:0-8001 GCF_001815675.1 Neisseria sp. HMSC065D04 | reverse complement strand
AAATTTTAGTAACCCATGTTATTGCAAAGGTCTCCCACTATATTCAACCGTATTTATCCACAAATCTCCTAAAACAGAGAGGTCGTCTGAAAATTTTCAGACGACCCCTGCGCACAACGGACGCCAAAAACCGCGTATCCGACTGAATGGCAGATACGCGGTTTGAGATTTGAAGCACATATTCGGGTCTTGCTTCCTAACCGTGCAGACAATACAAAGTGCAAGCTTAATTGATGTCCAAACGTTCCATACGGTAGCGCATGGAGCGGAAGCTGATGCCCAAAAGCTTGGCTGCCTGAGTGCGGTTGTAACGGGTTTGCTGCAACGCTTGTTCGATAATGCCGCGCTCGATTTGGTCAAGGTAATCTTGAATCTGCATGGTGCGCGGGTCAAACGGCGGAAGCGGCTGGTGATCCAAATTTTCGCCTTTTCGTGTTTCGGAATCGGCGATGTCGTCAAGGCTGAGGTTTGGATGGTCGGTTTTGGGCGTCGTCGTGTTTTGGATTTGCAAATCATCCAACTGGATAACTTGTCCGACAGTCAGGGCGACGGCGCGTTCGAGGATGTTTTCGAGTTCACGGAAGTTGCCGGGATAGCTGTAATGCAACAGGGCTTCTTGCGCTTTGGGGCTGAGTTTGTAGGTCTGCGTACCGTGGCGGTGTTTATAAAGCAGGTACAAAATCAGCGCCCCCAAGTCTTCACGCATTTCGCGCAGGGGCGGCATATGCAGGGTAACGACGTTGAGGCGGTAATATAAGTCTTGGCGGAACGCGCCGCTGTCAACGAGGGCTTCAAGGTTCTTGTGGGTAGCGCAGATGATGCGGACATCGACGAAAGTTTCGCGGGCATCACCGATGCGGCGCACGGCTTTTTCTTGGATGGCACGCAGGAGTTTGACTTGCATGGCAAGCGGCAAGTCGGCAACTTCGTCGAGGAACAGCGTTCCGCCGTCGGCGTGTTGGAAGAAGCCGAGACGGTCTTGATCGGCGCCGGTAAAGCTGCCTTTTTTGTAGCCGAAGAACTCGCTTTCCATCAGGTTTTCAGGGATTGCGCCGCAGTTTACCGCGATAAAGGGCTTGTCGGCACGATCGGACAATTCGTGGATGGTACGCGCAGCCTGTTCTTTACCGGTACCCGATTCGCCGGAAATGTAAACGGGCACGCCGCTGCGGGCGAGGCGGCGGATTAGGTGGCGGACTTCGACCATTTGGGGCGAACTGCCGAGCAGCCGCGGCATATCTTCTTCGCCGCCCAATTCTGGAACGTCTTCGTTCGCACGCATGGCGATTTCGCCGGTGGCAAAGCGTTCTTTCATGGAACGCAGGCTTTCGGGTACGGAGACAGAACCGCTCAAGTCGCGTTTGGGCGGCTTGGGTGGGGTTTTGGGCTTGTTGAATGCGGCAGCGACGGGCGCGGACGGTTTTTCGGTTGGCGGCTGGGCAATTTCGTCGGTGCTGTTGGAAACAGAAACGGCGGATTTAACCAGCGAACGCAGTTGGGAAAGGGTAATCGGCTTTTGCAGGTAGTCGAACGCACCCGCATTAAGGGCTTCGACCGCCTGGTCGGCATTACCGAAGGCGGTAATGACGGCGACGGGGGTGTCGAGCATGAGTTCGTCTATGTATTGGACGACTTCGAGGCCGGAGCCGTCGGGCATCCGCATATCGGTCAAGACGAGGGAATAGTCGTTGTTGTCGAGCTTGTCTTTGGCATCTTCTACGCCGACGGCGGTCTGCACGCGCAGTCCCATCTTCATCAGCGTCATTTCCATCAAGTCACGGATGTCGGCCTCGTCGTCGACGACCAATACTGGGTCTTGCAGCTTACTCATTGTGTTCTCTCGGTAAAATCAGTTCGAATCCGTTCATTTCGGGGTGGTAATGGAGTTGACCCATATTGGCGTGTGCCAGTTCGCGGGCAACGTACAATCCCAATCCCGTACCTTGTTTTTCAGTGGTGTAGAACGGCTCGAAGAGATGGTTGCGGACTTCGGGCGAAATGCCTTTGCCGTTATCGGCAACGACGATGGAAATGTGCATCCTGCCGCTGGGGCGGATCAGGACGGTAATCGCGTTCTCGTCCTGACGGCTGTGCCGCCATGCGTTATTGCAGAGGTTCCACATGATTTGTTGGATGTGCATCACATCGGCGAGGACGGTAAGGTTGTTGCCGTCCATATTCATGCGCAGGCAGCCGATGGCTTCGGAATTGTTGAGCGTGAACTCTTGTTTGAAGTCGAGCCAGAATTTCATCAGGTTGATCGGCTCGCGGCTGATGTTATCGCGCTTGTTGAGCAGGGAGATGTCTTCCAACATTTTGTCGATGCGCTGGATGTTGCTGTCGATGATGCCGCAAAGCTTGGCTTTAACGGGATCGGGTTCGGCATCGTCATCACTTTCTTGCAGCAAATCGCTGGCATGACGGATGGCGGACATCGGATTGCGGATTTCGTGGGCGAGGTTCGCGGTAAGCTGTCCGAGCGAAGTGAGCTTGGTGGACATGGCTTCCGCTGCGACTTCGCGCAGCGAACGGACATACAGCATGAGCAGTTCCGTCTGTTCCTGAATCAGCGGGACGGCGCGGACGTGCATGGCGTGTTGGAAGATGTGGATATCGGTTTCAAACGGTTTGTCGGGATGATATTGCCAGCGTGTAACCAATTCGCCGAACACGACTTCCTGCTGGTCAACCACCAAACCGGGGAAATAGGTTTTTGCCTGTTTGTTGAAAAGCCAGACGCGCTGGGTACTGTCGATGACGATAACGGCTTCCTGCACGCGGTTGAGGACGAGGCGGTTCAACCCGCTGATGCGGCGGTAGGCAAGCTGATGGCGGCTGGCGGATTCGGTCGCCTGCTCCAGATAGCGGGCGGCGAACGAAGTCAGCATGGCAACGAGGTAACACGCGCCGCAGAGCAGGACCGTAGTAATCAGGGGCTGCGTATCCCAATCAAACGGATGCAGGCGGATGCTGCCGTCGAGCAGCAGATTGAAGAAGAACAGCATGGACGCGTAGCCTGCGTACAGCATGGGGTAATGTCCGTAGCTGAGGAGGCAGGACGTCGCGACGAAAGGAAGGACAAGGATGCCGAAGCCCGAATCGACTCCGCCGGCGATATACACCAGTATCATCATCATCGAAATATCGACGACTGCGCTGGCATTGGGCAAATCCAAAGTCTGCCATTGCCAGTCCGGACGGGCGACGGATAACAAGATGAGGAAAGAATACAGCGCTGCCCAGCTGTAAAATTCGACGGGAGGGAATGACATGCCGATATGGGTACCATTGCTGTAAACGCCGAAAGCATGCATGACCAACAGCGGCAGCACGATGGCAATGCGGGCAATATTGATTAAACCGGGTATCCGCTCGCTCAGGTTTCCCAGTTCCTGAAAGCCGGACTTACTCATATCCGCAACCCTTTTTGTTTATTTTTATCATTATTAGTACCTGTTTTTGAAATCGTTCTGCAATATTTCCGCAGACGGTCGTAAATATTTTTTTAATTTTGTCAGCATAACATAAAACGACCGTGTTTTCTAGGTTTTCAATGTGTTATCGTTTCCTCTGTTGCTTATTCGGAAGCTGCGGATAAGGTTTTCAGACGACCTGAGATGTCCAAAACCTTTCCTTTTTTGCCGCGTTTGCCCTCGATGTCGCAAATGCGCAATTTTTCCTGATGCGCCGCACCGCGCTTACCGACGGTTTCAACGATGAATTCCGCAGCCGTGGTTACGAGGACGTGTTCCAGCGATGCGCCGTCGGCCAGCGACATCAACTGCAAACCGCGCCCTTTGGGCATGACCTTGAGTTCGCCGATGGAAAACGCCAAGAGGCGGTGGTCGCTGCTTGCCAGTACGATTTTGCAATCGGGGTTGATGAGCGAGGAAGCATAGACGGCAATCGGCGGCAGGACGGTTTCGCCGCTGTCCACGGTCATCACCACTTTGCCCGCTTTCACGCGTCCGACCATGTCGCCCAGCTTGGCGATGAAGCCGTAACCACCGCTGCCTGAGAGCAGGTAGTGCTGCTCGGGCTGTCCGGTGAGCATGGCGACGGGTTTCGCGCCGTTTTGCAGCTCGATTAACGATGAAACCGGCACGCCATCGCCGCGTCCGCCGGGGATTTCGGCGGCATCGAGCGTGTAGGTTCTGCCCAATGAATCCAGGATGACGACAGGCAAAACAGTGCGGCCTTCAAGGATTTGTTTGAGGCGGTCGCCTTCTTTGAATGCGGTTTGGCTCAAATCGAGGTTGTGTCCGGCACGGCTGCGTATCCAGCCTTTTTCCGACAGAATCAGCGTGATGGGTTCATCGGCGGTGGTTTGTGTCAGCACCGCGCGTCCTGCTTCTTCCACCAGCGTGCGGCGCGCGTCGCCAAACTGCTTCATGTCCGCCTGCATATCTTTGATAATCAGCTTGCGTTTTTCGTTTTCGTCGCCCAAAAGAATATTCAGACGACCTTGTTCCTCGCGCAACTCGTTCAATTCTTTTTCGAGTTTGAAACCTTCCAAACGCGCCAACTGGCGCAGGCGGATTTCCAAAATATCTTCCGCTTGAATTTCGGTCAGCCCGAACGCCGCCATCAAATCGGCTTTCGGGTCGTCTGATTCGCGGATGACTTTAATCACTTCGTCGATGTGCAGAAAGACTTTCAGACGGCCTTCAAGGATGTGCAGCCGTTTTTCCACTTGGTTCAAACGGAATTTCAGACGACGTGTTACGGTCACGACGCGGAAATCCAACCATTCCTGCAAAATCGTTTTCAGGTTTTTCTGCGCGGGGCGGTTGTCCAGCCCCATCATCACCAAGTTCATGGACACATTGCCTTCCAGCGAAGTCTGCGCCATCAGCGTGTTGATGAAGGTATCCGTATCGATGCGGCTGGATTTCGGTTCGAACACCAGACGCACGGGATGTTCACCGTCGGACTCGTCACGCACGCGGTCGATTAAATCCAGCATCAGCTTTTTGGTGTTGAGCTGGTCTTGGTTGAGCTGCTTTTTACCCGCTTTCGGTTTCGGGTTGGTTTGCTCTTCGATTTCGGCAAGGATTTTGGCGGAATTGGCGTTCGGCGGCAGTTCGGTCACAATCATGCGCCATTGCCCGCGCGCCAGCTTCTCGATTTCGTAACGCGCACGCACGCGCACGCTGCCTTTGCCGGTTTCGTAAATCCGGCGCAATTCGTCCGCCGGCGTGATGATTTGACCGCCACCGGCAAAATCAGGCGCGGGGATGTATTGCATCAGGTCGACGGTTTCCAGCGTCGGCTTTTTCAACAGCGCAATCGCCGCCTGCGTGACTTCGTTCAAATTGTGCGACGGAATTTCGGTCGCCATGCCTACCGCGATGCCCGACGCGCCGTTGAGCAACACCATGGGCAGACGGGCGGGCAGGTGCAGCGGTTCGTCAAACGCGCCGTCGTAGTTCGGCACGAAATCCACCGTCCCCTGATTGATTTCGGACAACAGCAATTCCGCAATCGGCGTCAGCCGCGCTTCGGTGTAACGCATCGCCGCCGCCCCGTCGCCGTCGCGCGAACCGAAGTTGCCAATGCCGTCGATTAAGGGATAGCGCAAAGTAAAATCCTGCGCCATGCGCACCATCGCTTCATAGGCGGAACTGTCGCCGTGCGGGTGGTATTTACCCAAAATCTCGCCGACCACGCGCGCCGACTTCACCGGCTTCGCCCCCGCCGTCAAACCCATATCGCGCATGGCAAACAAAATGCGCCGCTGCACGGGCTTTTGGCCGTCTGAAACTTCAGGCAACGCGCGGCCTTTGACCACGCTCATGGCGTATTCGAGATAGGCACGTTCGGCGTACTGACCTAATAGCAGGTAGTCTTCGCCGACGGGGGATGGGACGGAAACGTGTTTGTTCATAAGGAAGCTGGAATGAAAGATAAAGGAAGGTATTGTAAAGGATAGCGAATGAAAATAAAAATGTCGGGGCATGGTTTCGCCGCGTATCTTTTTATTTTTGAATGGAATTGCTGACAATCTAAATGGATTTGAGGTCGTCTGAAATGTTTTCAGACGACCTCTATAAATATCATGCTACATTTCAAAAGCAGACATCAAGTCTTTTCACGTTCGTCCAGCAGCAAAAACACCATCAGCGACAGCAACATCAAAACCGTCGTCAACACCATTGCCCGCGCATAATTGTCCTCCCCTGCCCTACCCAGATACGAATAAATCAAAGTGGTCAGCGTCTGCCATTCGGGGCGCGACAAAAACAGCGTGGCGGCAAATTCGCCGATACAGGTTGCCGCCGCCAAAGTCAGACCGCGTCGCAAAGCAGGTTTCAATAATGGAGCGGTCACATACAAGGTCGTCTGAAAAGCATTTGCCCCCATGCCGCGCGCAGCCGACACATAATCTTCAGGCAAATCGTCCCAAGCCGCCAGCACATCTTTTGCCACAAACGGATACGCCAGCAGCGCATAAGTGGCAACCAACAAAGGCAGCGATGCCGTCCATTGCGGATAAAGCAGCAATATACCGGCGGCAATGCAGACAGGCGAAACCATAAACGGCAAAAACACCAAACCGCGTACCCACGCCACCCGTCGCGCAACCGCCGCATACATCACCCCCAGCACCACCGCCGTCAAAACCGCCATCCCCGAAAACCGCAGCGTATTCCATCCCGCCGCCAAGGTTTCCTGTTCCAACAACACACCCCAAGACCCGCCTGCCGATACCGCCAGAAAAACCACCGCCGCCAAAGGCAACAGGCAACACAGCAGCAAGATCATTAAAGAAAAAACCAGCAAAACACGTTCGCCGAAAGATTGCGGGCGATGCGGCAGCAACGCACGAACCGCCTTATCAGAAGCCGTTTGCCGGCTCAAATACGCATACAGCAGCCCCGCCAATGCTGTCACGCCCAACACCATCCACACCAAAACCGACGCCTGAGCCATATCCAGCTCATACATCACCAACTGATAAATCTCCACCTCGACCGTCGCATAACGGCTGCCGCCGAGCAACAAAGCCAGTCCGAAACCCGAAAAACAATACAAAAATACCAAACAAGCCCCACCCGCCAGCCAAGGGCGCAACACCGGCCATTCCACAAAACAAAACCGCTGCCAAGCCCCCGCACCCAGCGTCTGCGCCGACTGCAGCCTCGCCTGCGGCACCTGCAAAAAACCCTGATACGCCGCGCGCACCAACACAGGCAAGTTGAAAAAAACATTGCCGTAAAGCAACAAATACGGCGTATCCTGCCAGCCCCCCCACAACACACCGTTTGCCCCGAACAAAGCCAACACCCCCACCCCGACTACCAAAGTCGGCATCACAAACGGCAGCATCAAAAGCCGCAAAATCATCTCACTCCCGCGAAACGACAACCTCGCCAACGACCACCCCACCGGAATCCCAAGCAATAAAACCAGCACACAAGTGACCGCCGCCTGAACCACCGTCCAAACCAAGCGATGCTGCATATAATCATCAGCCAATACCAACGACCAAGCCGACCCGTCATAAGCCGCCATCGCCACTAATGGCGCAACCACCATCACCGCCAAGAAACCCAAAGGCAGCAGCGCAAGCAAAACAGTGGCAGGAAACAAACGAAACAGAGTTTTCATGGAACGGATAGGCAGGGTTTAAAACAGATATTGTAACGGATACGAAGCAAAGGTCGTCTGAAAAAGCAGACATGAGATGAACGCCATTAATAAAGAGGTCGTCTGAAAACTTTCATAGGCTTTCAACTCAATCTGTACCTACTCAACACATTACTTAAGAATCGCTTTATTCTTATTTAAATATTTTTTTATTTCCCTGATATTTTTTAATTTAAATTCTATTTTATGATCAGATATGCCATTAAATCCTGATGCGTTCTCACCCAAGATATGACTTGAAGGTATTAGTTTCAACTCACCATTTTCTTTGTTTTGATAAATTTTATATAAATAAATCATATAATCTTTGCCATCCAGTTGAGGGTAACAACAAAATTCCTCTGAAAATAG
>NZ_KV821466.1:0-2212 GCF_001815675.1 Neisseria sp. HMSC065D04 | reverse complement strand
ATGCTTTTGTTCATTGATAACTGTTATTCTCGTCCGTAACGGTTCGATTTAGTTCATATCATTTTGATAAGCCTGTGTTTATTGCCGTTTTCTGTCCGTTTTCGTTCGCGATAGTGCGTGGCAATCCTTGAAAAAAGAGGGTATGATTTTGGGTATCAACTCATTCATACCCTCTTTTTTATGCTTAACGATACCCAAATCCGCAAGGCGAAACCAGCCGAGAAGCCTTATAAATTAACCGATTCCAACGGTTTGTATATCGTCATCAATCCAAACGGTTCGAAACTATGGCGTTATCGCTTCAGGCTTGACGGTAAAGAGTCCGTTTTTGCTATCGGGGCATATCCTGATGTCTCGCTTGCCGAAGCGCGTGAAAAACGCAAGGAGGCGCGGCTACTTGTTCAGCAGGGGATTAACCCAGCCAAAGACCGAGCCGAAAAGAAACGGCAAAACGCGCGCCAAAACAGAAACACGTTTGAAGCCATCGCCGAAGAGTACCTGGCATCCAAGACAATCAGCGATGGAGGCATTAAAGCCATACATCGTATGCTTAAAAAATACGCCTATCCAATCATCGGAGACACGCCGATAACCAAAGTAACGCCACGTCAGATTATGGAGTGTCTAGACGTTTGCAAAGACAAAGGCGTTATCGTGTCGGGTATATACACCCGTCAACACATGAGCGCAGTTTTTCTTTATGCGATCCGAACAATGCGGGCGACAAATGACCCTACGTTGGCTTTTGCCGGGTATCTCAAGCGACCCGAAATAACCCACGCTAAAGCCATGACCGCTGAACAAATCAGGGATTTTAAAACAAGCCTTGCAAACTACAATGGGTCGTTCGTCGTCAAAAAAGCCGCGCAGCTATTACTATACACAGCCGTCCGCACGATTGAGGCAAGGCGGGCTGAATGGGCTGATATTGACTTGCCAGCCGCGATTTGGCGCATCCCCGCAAACAAGATGAAAAAATCGAGAATGCACGTCGTGCCGTTGTCGTCGCAGGTCGTCGAGTTACTCAAAGAATTGCACGCGGTTACGGGTAACGGGCGGCTACTGTTCCCAAACAGCAAACGACCAGACGATATGCTGTCAGCCACAACCATAAATAGGGCGTTGGAGTATATGGGGCTGACAATATCAGGGCATGATTTTAGAGCGACGCTTGCAACCAATCTGTCAGAGATGGGCTACGAGCATGAGTACATCAAGGCACAGCTTGCCCACGCTAAAGACAATCAGACAGATGCGGCATATTTTCACGCCAAATTTATCACGCAACGCCGCCAAATGCTGCAAGATTGGGCGGACTTTGTAGATGGTCTGTAATTAAATTATTCTATAAATCATAAAGTTACAGATTTTTTACAAAACAATCAAAAAACCTCTTGCATTACCGACAAAATGGCGGTAATATACACACATCGGCAGACAACACAGACCGCCGAAAACATGATTAACCACTGACCGCCATCGGGCGGATAGGAGCAAAAAAATGAAAATCATCAGCAAAAAAGAAATATTCCAAACAAAAACTTTCGAGTTTAAAACAGATGATGGCAAATACATCCATGCCGAGAAATCAACGTTTCAAAAAATCTTTGGAAGAAAAGATACATTGTACCGCTACATTTTTGCTTGCCGTGTTTTCGAAGGGAAGCAAGAAGAAGTTCGGGCGGCATACGGTGGGAAAATTCCAAATGAAATTGCACTATTCAGACTGATATAAAGATGGCAAACGAAAAATACGGCGTGAGAATTACAGAGGCGGATATTGAAGAATTGGCAAAATCCACCACAGTTTATGAAAAAACGACAGGCGGAATTGCAGAGGATATAGCACTCAATATTATCGTTAGAAAAAGTGGCATTTAACTATGTTGCCGCCTTTGGGCGGCAGAAAGGAAATAAAATGAATATCAAAAAAATCACAGCACGCGATATTATCAATAATACCGAATTTGATTTGAGTGGATGGTTTTACGACAGCCTCAAAGCACACGGCGGCGGCTATTGTAGCCGGATTTATCTTGACCTTAACGATATGACATTATTTGAAAGCGTAGAGGCAAGTAGTAACAGTTGGTTGCAAAGAGATGATGACAGCCTGCAAGAGGTTGACCGAGACGAGGGATGGGGGGCAGACTTAACCGAAGAAGAGCTGGAATGGTTGGAGGAGGATGGGGTGTCTGATTTTGGATTCCAA
>NZ_KV821465.1:0-1141 GCF_001815675.1 Neisseria sp. HMSC065D04 | reverse complement strand
CCAGCCGCCCGTAGCGTGGGTTCTACCCACGAATGAACAGAGATGATTAGATTCGGATGTTCGGGCGGAAGGTCGTGGGTGAAGCCCACGCTACGGGTCGGTTTATCCTGAATCTGTATCCACTTGACGAAGGGTCGTCTGAAAACAGAAATCCTCAATTTTTCAGACGACCTCGATAACAGACTTTCAATTCAATCTACGCTTGCTGGATAGCACCAATAAGAAGGTAATTTTTACAATTGAAATTTACGGCAACTATTTACATTATCCACGCCATAATAATTTTCCGCATCCAATTTATTATTTCTATAAAATATAGGTATTCCTCTAAAATATTTATTTAAATCAATATCTCTATCTCCATCCCCATCACTTAAGGTATGTTTTCCTTTCCAATTAACGTAGTATTTAGAAGGCGCCATAACCAAACACCCGCTTTTATGATTTAAAATCAAAATATTATTAGTTTCATGGTAATGCGAAGAATTTTCTTCCAAATCCTCTACCATGCCTCCTTCTATATGCATAAATATCGAATACTTGCCATCAGGTGAAGATTCCAGATAAACCATTTCAGATACACAATTATCTACTTTATCTTTTTGATAACAGCCATCTTGTAAGGAATATGTTTTTATTCCTTTATTTTTCATTGTATAGCGCATAAAAATATTTTTTTTTATTTCGCTTTAAAAACTCTAACTGCCCATAACCCAACAAATTTTGCACTTCATGAACAGGAAAAATATTTTGTTCTGCCATAGCGAAACTACTATAAATAAAGAATAATAAAACGATTTTCTTCATATCAATCCACCCTTGCCGTATTACTCCTACTCGTGCTTAAGCTTCTGCTCCCGCGCCCAGTCCACCATATCTTTAGGATAGTACAGATACTGCCGCAGGGAGGTCTCGTCCAAGTCTTTTAAATAGGCGACTGCGGCGGATTCAAAGCTCCAGTAGCCGATATAGCCCCCATATTTGGGATCTTGATTCAAATGTGTATCAATCAGGAGATTACCGATTTTTCGGTTGCCTTCGTACCAGCCGGAGAGGTAGGTGTTGAGGTGTTTCAGGGATTCTTCCTTGCTTTCCGCCATGATTGCTTGAGACCTTTGCAAAAAAGCCCTTCCTCCGACAA
>NZ_KV821464.1:2905-3165 GCF_001815675.1 Neisseria sp. HMSC065D04 | reverse complement strand
TGAATTTCCTGGGCGATGCAAAAGCCGGATGAAAGAAACAGGATTATAGATATGATAAAAGACCTCATGATGTAACCTTTAAAAAAGAGGGTAAGTAAATGGGTAAGCAGGTTGGGCGTAGCTCAATGAAGCTTTCAAATTATCAAAAATTTTAGGTTTGATTCTGGCTTAAATTTGTTCAATAAAACAATTCAACCAGCCACTGAATAATTTTTGCATCTATCCGTTGAAGGAGGTTGGGGTGCAGTGGCGCAACAGGA